>JACDAU010000351.1 GCA_013695265.1 Chloroflexia bacterium | reverse complement strand
GGTTTCACCGGTTGGGTGATCGCCGAGACGGACGTGACTCAGAAAGCCACGGCGCTGGAGAGTGCTACAGTCAGCCGGCGATACTTGCAAAGCATCGGCGTGTGACCCCGAGTCCGGTAGAGCTTGGCCGGTATACACTCGTTCGGATGGACGGTTTTTCAAGAATGCGGGCGTTCAATTGAACGCCCCTTCCGAGATGTTACAGCACCGCACCGCCGCTTTCACGGGACGGCTGCCATGTCCTAAACCCTCTTTGCTCGCCCGATCGTGCGACACGGTCAGTTCTGACCGTCCGTGCCAATTCAGCCCAGAGACACGGTCACAGGCACGTGCTCTTTCCACCGGTACGTCGGCGGAGTATCGTGAGGCTGAGATCGCGTTTTTGGAGTGAGATGATAATGAGAGTCCGTGCCCTGCCGGTAACTGCTGCTCCCGAAGGAAGAGCGTCCATCCGACAGGCTTGGGGAAAGAGCGCAGCTTGGACGCTGCTGGCGGTGGTGGTCCTGCTTGGTACGGCGTGCGGGCAGAGCTCGAAGACCGATGTCCTGCGGGAGGCCGAACCTACCGCGAGCCGCGCTGAACCTGCGGTGCTCACACCGACGCGCTCGGCGTCAACCGCGACGACTTCGCCGCTGCTGACAGTTGCGACGATCACAGTTGGGCCGTCGCTTGCCGTTCCTCGCCACAGTTCGGTTCCGACCTCTCAGCCAACACCCACGCCAACGCTCGAGCGGATTCAAACCCCGACACCCCTACCGACAGACATCTCAACGCCGCATCCAACTGCGACCAGAACGCCACGACCAACCCCAACTTCGACGCGCACTCCCCGACCGGCTGCAACCAGCACACTCCAACCGCCCGCGACGAGCACGCCCCGATCGACAGCTACCATTGCGCCTCGCCCCACAAGCACGGCGACCCCGACACGAGCGGCAACGCCGACGCCGCGACCGACTGCTGTCTTCAGCGGGATGGTCGCACCGATCGGACCGGAGACACGGCAGCGGATCGGGTGGTCCTGGCGGCCCGGCTGTCCGGTGCCACCAGAGGACCTGCGCCTTCTGACCGTGGATCACTGGGGCTTCGATGGTGCGGAGCATCGGGGGGAGCTGATCGTTCAAGAGGACGAGGCGCAACGAGTGCTCGCAGCCATGCGTATGCTTTTCGATGCTCGCTTTCCCATCCAGCGCATGCTGCTTGTGGATGAGTACGAGGGTGATGACGACCGGTCGATGGCCGCGAACAACACCTCGGCCTTCAACTGCCGGGCGGTAACCGGTCAGCCAGGGGTGTGGTCTGAGCATTCGTACGGCCGGGCGCTCGACATTAACCCCATGCAGAATCCGTACGTGCTCGATGAAACCGTGCTTCCCGCCGATGGTACGCCCTTTGCAGACCGCTCGCGAAACGCGCAGGGAATGATTCACCCCGACGGACCAGTCGTGCGGGCCTTCGCGGCGATCGGGTGGAGTTGGGGCGGATACTGGCGGTCACCCACTGATTATCAGCACTTCTCCGCGACCGGTCGATAGCGGCTCAGAAACGCGGCCTGAGCTGCTCGTCACGAACGGCCACTTTGAGACAACACTCCTACTAAGACCAGCTATTAGGACGTCGAGGCACACCACACGGCGTTAGTGCCAGTGGAGCGCGACGCCCAGGTATTCCTCGGGATGGTGGAGTAATCCCTTGTACATGATGCCGATGTCGCTGGTATGCACGTAATGCGTGATCAGGTCGTCCACCCTGAGCTTGCCGCTCTCCAGCAGGTGCACTATGAGGCGCAACGCGCGCTCGCGGGTGAAGGGAAAGCCCTCGCGCGGCTCCGCGCCTATCGACGAGCCGTGCGCCCCGATCAGGGAGATCGAGCGCCCGTGCAGGTCGCGGTAGAAGTCGACCTCTCCCGCGATGCCACGCGGGCTGCCGACCATGATGACCTTGCCGCCATCGGTCACCGCCGACATCGCCAGGCGCACGGCACTGGGCGCACCAGTCGCATCCACAACAATGTCTGGTAGCGCACCGTGATTCAACTCGCGCAACACAGAAAGCGCGTCGCTAACGCCGGGATCGAGCACCTGCACACCGGGGCTGGCAAGCGCACGCTCCCGTCGGATAGAGACAGGGTCCATACCGATCAGTGGGAAGCTTCCGGCGGCAGCGAACAGGCGTAGCGTCAACTGGCCAATCATGCCGAGTCCAAGCACCGCGACCGACTGTCCAAGTGCCTGGCCGCATTGGATGAGCGCGGCCAGTGGGAACTGCGCGAGGGGGGCGCACGCGGCAGCCGCCGCGGGTACGTGACCCGCGATTGGCCAAATGAGGGGCGATTTGGTTCGGAGATCGACGAGTCCATGGCTCGCATGCCGCCCACCGTAGATGACGCGTTGACCGGGCGCGAATCCTTCCACTCCCTCGCCAACAGCGACAATATGCCCGACCGCGCTGTATCCGGGGACAAAGGGGAACTTCGGCCAGGCGCGGTTCGGGTCCGCTAGCCACTGGTGGATTCCCGTGTAGATGGCCAGCTCCGTCCCTGCACTGACCGCGCTCGCCTCAGTCTCGATGAGCACCTGTCCGGGTCCGGGATCGGCAACCGCGAAGGACTCCGCGTGCACCGTGAACGGCGCAGGCATAACGGCGTGCTTTCCTATGTCAGCCATCTGCTCCTCCCTGCTTTTAACTTCCTGGCTCCCGCCATCGCGGGTCGGCTATGACTGCTCAGGAGCAGTGGGTTTCGGCAACCCACTGCTCGCGTCATACAGGTAATCGACGCTCCGCTCGAACTGCTCAAGCTCGTAGCGAATGACCTCCTCGGCTGCTTCGCGACGTTCCCATGGAGTTCTCCAGTCCTCTCCGGGTGGACGCGCATGGCGAGCGACGAGCCGCAGCACCGGCAGCAGCTCGCGAACATCGCACGGCGGATAGCCATTCCACCAACTGGGCTCGAACAGGCGGATATGGCGCGCTTGCAGCGCGGCGAGCTCGATATGATGGGACGCCTCGGGCGCGAGTTCCCGCAGTAGGGAGATCAGGTCGTGTAGCGGCACCATCCCTTCGCCCAATGCACAGCGCACCAAGCGATACCCGGACTCAGTATGGTACACCTGATAGTCCTTGAGGTGGACGTTGCGCACCCACGGCGCAACCTTGCGCGCGAAGGCCAGCGGATCCTCCCCAACGGCCAGCGGATTCGCGACATCCAGCGTAATGCCAACGCGCTCGCCACCCGCCTCGCAGAGCGTCAGGAGGTCGTCGGAACTTGCGTCCTGGTGGTTCTCGATTGCGAGGATGAGGTCGTGGGCTTCCAGGGATGGCCGCAATCGCTCCAGCCGACGACAGAGTTCCGCCATGTGCGCCGCCCAACCGCCGTGCAGAGCGGCTCGCGCGCCCTCCAGAACAGTGCTCGGCATCGCCCGCACCACCCGCGCTCCCACCCGCGCCGCCAGGGGAAGAAGCACGCCCAGCGTCTGCTCATCAATCACGCCACTGTCCACCGTCAGGGAGAGGCTGGAACGCTCCAAGTTCTCGCGGAATTGATCCAGGTCCGCGTCCGAAGTACTCGGGAGCAGGGTATTCAGCGGCATCTCGACCCGTGTCAGCCTCCACTTCAATGCGAGGGCCACCAGCTCGTATGCACCGAGCGGTTCACTCGGGCGGCTCTCGCCGTCCCGCAATGCGAGGCCACACGTGAACGGGAAGCTGTATGCCGCGAGGCCGAAGTCCGCACGCCTCGCGATTCCCCCAAGTCCCGGTGTGATATGCATGCTCACGGGTACAGCACCGATTTCACGACGCGGCCCTGATGCATCGCCTCGAAGCCATCGCGCCACTCATTGAGCGGCACCCGGAGTCCCACGAGCGGCGCAGTGTCGAGAGCGCGGGCGGATAGCAGCCCGATCACGCGCTCCCAGGTTTGATACGTGTGGCTGAACGAACCGGAGAGCGTGGCTGCCTTTGCCACTATTGGATCGAGGGAGATGTCGAGGGGCTCTGGTCCCCAGCCGACCTTCGTGATTTGGCCCATTGGACGAACCGCGTCCATCGCCGTGCCCAACGCCCGGGAAGAGCCCGAAGCGTCTATGACGAGATCCACTCCATAACCGTCACCGATGCCGCGAACCATCTCCCGGATATCCTGCGACTGGAGGTCTACGGTATACGTGGCCCCGAGGTCGCGGGCCATCCCAAGCCGAGCCGCATCCGAGCTGAGGCCCGCGACGACGGTTGTGTCCGCGCCGCTGAGGCGTGCCATTGCGAGGGAGAGCAGGCCGATTGGTCCGGGCCCAAGCACGAGAACCGAGTCGCCTGGCTTGACGGCGGAGCGCTCGATCACGGCGTTATACGCAACACAGCAGGGTTCCGCCAGCGCTGCAACGCCGATGTCCAGCCCGTCCGGTACGTGATGCAGGCAGCGCACGGGCACCCGTACGTAGGCCGCCATCGCGCCGTTGGCACGAAAGCCGAACCCACGGCGATGGGGACACACATTGTAGTGACCAGCCCGGCAGTACGCGCACGCACCACAGATGGATTCCGCCGTCTCGGACACGACCCTGTCGCCTTCCCGGAAGACCACAGAGTCTGATCCATTCGCATCCGAGCCAACCATCGCGATGGTGCCGGCAAACTCGTGGCCAAGCGTGACGGGCAAACCGGCGGACGACTTGCGCGTGTGGTAGAGCTGGTGAACGTCTGTCCCACAAACACCGACCGCGGCAACGCGCAGCAGTACCGTGCCGTCGGCAAGCTCCGGTACCGGAACGTCCCGTACCTCCACCTCGCCTGCTTGCGGACCGTACTGCACCACCGCCGCCATCGAACTTTCCATCGGAGTATCCCCTTTGCCAGCGCGCAACAGTATAGAGGTTTTCGGCAGCGCATGCCTCATCTGCAGACACAAGTATCGTTTTTCGCAGGGCACGCGATATGCGTTTTACGGTCACGGACCCAGAGCAGGAGATCGTAAGCTCGCCGCCGAGTCACGACGCTGAAACGGAGAGTAATGATGTCGAATTCCATACTGACAGGCATGGCCGCTGGTGCGGTCGGGACCGTGGCGCTGAATGTCGCGACGTACGTAGACATGGCGGTGCGAGCGAGACCATCAAGCTCAACGCCGTCGCAGATGGTGGGCGCGATGGCGGACAGGGCCAGGGTACAGTCGCTCTCGAGTCAGGGTGGCGGACTGAACGACGAGACGGCGGAGAACCGCAAGAGTGGCCTCGGGGCGCTCTCGGGTTACGTCGTTGGGCTAGGGGTGGGCGCGGCGTACGGGCTACTACGGTCGCGTGTGCGGCACGCCCCACTCCCGGTAAGTACCATTGGACTGAGCCTTGCCGCAATGGCGGGCAGCGACGTGCCGATCGCGGCGCTGGGCGTGAGCGATCCCCGGACCTGGACTGCGTCGGACTGGGTAGCGGATCTCGGACCGCACCTTGCGTATGGACTCTTCACCGCGCTCGCGTACGATGCGTTTGCCGTCAACTCGTAGGGGCCAGGAAGCCTGTGGCAGCGCAGGGTACCCTGCCGATGAAGGGGGGCCGAGGACAAGCCGTTCCTGGAAGGTGGCATGCACAGGTCGTCGCACCGGCATGGCGACCGTGGGAACGAGGAACGGTAAGAACACCTTGAATACCGTAGAGCAACACGCAAGCACCTTGAGTGAGGTGCGGCAGGAAAGAGGCAATCTTACGTCCGGCATTAACGGCCACGTCTGTCCGGAGCTGGATTGAATCGCACACCCTCTGCGACCATGTCGCAGACATCGGGGCTCGGGGCGACCGTGTGAGTGGTGAGCAGAATGGGATGTCCGATGCCGATTGAATCAACAGATAACTGCCCAGGTTGTGACAAAGTGATGGTCCTCTATTCAGATGCCACTGGTCAGGAGGCGAGACATTCGTAGCTCAGAGAGTAAAGTGGCTTCTTCTCCTACCGATTACCGGCCGATCGAGGATTACGGGCTGATAGGGGACTGTCACTCCGCTGCACTCGTGAGCAGCCAGGGGTCGATCGACTGGCTGTGTCTGCCCAACTTCGACTCGCCGTCCGTCTTCGCGCGCATCCTTGACGCGAACCACGGTGGCGCCTGGAGCATCTTTCCCACCGCCCGCTATCACGCGAGCCATCACTACGCGGAAAATACGAACGTCCTCGAGACGGAGTTCACGAGCGAACAGGGACGCGCTCGCCTGATGGACTTCATGCCCGTTGCGCCAGGTGTGAGCGACAACACCGACGCACCAAGGTACGTCATACGTATAGTCGAGGGCATTGAGGGCGAGACTTCCTTTGAGAGCAGATGCTGGCCACGCCCCGAGTACGGCCAGGAAATGCCCGCCTTTGTCACCGAGGACAGAGTGGTCACGTTTGGCCCCTTTGTCGTCACCGGTCCGACCGCTTGGCGCGTCGATGCGGCCGAGGGGGCTATCTCCTGCCAGGTCACACTACGACCGGGCGAGCGAGCTGCATTCACGCTCCAGTACATCGGTGATAAGTCCGGACGGCCAAAGGCACCGATGGATCCCTATGCTGCCGTCGAGGAGACGTTCGACTACTGGCGGCGATGGTCAGCGCAGTGCACGTATGAGGGGCCGTACCGGGGAGCGGTGGTACGCAGCGCGCTGGTGCTCAAACTCCTCACCTTCCGCCCCACCGGCGCCATCCTGGCCGCGCCGACCACCTCCCTTCCCGAGGAGATTGGCGGCGAACGAAACTGGGACTACCGCTTCACCTGGATAAGGGACGCCTCGTTTACCCTGTACGCGCTCCTGCTCGCCGGGTTCGAAGATGAGGACGATGCCTTCTTCGAGTGGATCGTCCGCACCGTCCAGTTGGAACGGACGGGCGTCCGGACGCTGTATCCCATAAGCGGCGTGCTTCCAACGGTGGAACGGACGCTCGACCATTTGGACGGGTACCGCGGCTCCAGGCCGGTGCGGATAGGAAACGCCGCGAGCGATCAGGTGCAGATGGACGTGTACGGCGAGGTACTTGACGCGCTGTACTTCGCGTGGCAGGCGGGCAGGTACGATCCGAAGCAGGTCTGGGAGCACTTCCGTCCCCTCGTCGACTGGGTCGCGAACAACTGGCAGCGGCCCGGGATGGGGATCTGGGAGGTGCGCGGCGGGATGCGGCACTTCGTCTACAGCAAGGCGATGCTGTGGGTGGCGCTCGACCGGGGCGTCAAGATCGCACGGGGGAATGACCTCCCTGGCGACGTCGATCGCTGGTGTCAGGAGCGCGACCGCATCCGAAGCGAGGTCTTCGAGCGGGGATGGAGCGAGAAGCTCGGCGCGTTCAAGCAGTCATACGAGGACGACCGGCTGGACGCCTCGAACCTGCTGTTAGCCGTGATCGGGTTCGTTGATGGTGATGACCCTCGCATGCTTTCAACTCTCGACGCGACGCTTCATACGCTCGTGGTCGACGGGCTGTGCTACCGCTACCTCGATGCGCCGGAGGGGCTATCGGGGAGTGAGGCCACCTTTGTCCTGTGCACCTTCTGGCTCGTCGACGCGCTGACACTCGCCGGCCGCGAGGATGAAGCGCAAGCGATATTTGAGGGCCTGCTTGGGAGGGCGAGCAAGCTTGGACTGTTCGCTGAGGAGATCGATCCCTCCACCGGACATCACCTCGGCAACTTCCCGCAAGCATTCTCGCACCTTGGGGTGATTAATGCGGCTGTCTCCCTCGCCCAGATGGGCTGGGCGGGGAGTGTCCGCCCTGAGCACGCTGACGCCGCACGGGCGGCCGGTGTCGGGGGCGCGGGCCAGGGTCATAAAACGTACAGCGCCGGAAGGACGGACGGCAACCGTTCCGAATGAGGACTGCGCCTCCCAAACCGACGTGTCCCGAATACAAGGATGTCCCACGGGATTGCGAACCGTCAATGTCAATGGGGCGAGGGGCGGATGGCATTGCTTGTGCGGGCGCTGGTGCACTGGGAAGAGAAAGGAAGCATCAATGCTGCGCAGCGTGAACGAGTTGGAAGGGTACACCCTTCGGGCGACGGATGGTGACATTGGGAAGGCAAGCGACATATACTTCGACGACCAGGACTGGACGGTCCGATATCTGGTTGCCGACACCGGAGGGTGGCTTACTGGTCGTCTGGTGCTCATCTCCCCGCAGTCGCTGGGCGCGGCGGACATGGCAGGCGAGGATCTGCAGGTATCGCTCACCCGGGACCAGATCGAGAGTAGCCCCCCGATAACCGCGGACCAGCCGGTGTCCCGGCAGTACGAGGCTGAGTTCCACGACTACTACGGCTATCCCTACTACTGGGGCCAGCCCTACCTCGGCGCCGCGGCCAGCGGTGCGTTGGTGTCGACGCCGGCTCAGTCGCCTCCGCCAGCGGTTCCTGAGGGCACCGCGCCCACCGAGGCCGTTGAGGAGCAAGAGCGCAGGGGCGATCCGCACCTCAGGAGTGCCGGTGAGGTGACCGGATACCACATAGAAGCGGCGAATGGCGAGATCGGGCACGTCGAGGATTTCTTGGTCGACGACGAGAGTTGGCGCATCGAGCTGATGGTAATCGACACACGTGACTGGCTACCGGGGAAGAAGGTCGTCGTGGCACTGCGTGACATCAGCGCGGTACACTGGCCGGATCGTGTCGTGCGAGTTGCACGCACGCGAGAGGAAATTGAAAGCGGGCCCGAGTTCGACCAGTCATCCCTCAGGGACCATCGCCAGGGACCGCCTCTCATCTGACCCCTGATGCGCAATCCGCTTGAACACTAATGCATGTCATCCCGAACGGAGTGAGGGATCCGTAACCCCGACCACGGATTCCTCGCAATCTCGGAATGACAGATGCGCTACTATTCAGCCGGAGTTCGTATGAGTAGTTGAGAAACTCCAGGAAATATGCGAAGTTACAGAGGCACGCCAGGAGGGACTCGAACCCCCGACCCGCTGCTTAGAAGTCACCCGATGCAACGCCCCGGTTCGTCCCTGTCTATCCCTATCCATAGCTACCATATAGTTTTCCGCCAGTCATCTTCCCGTCACATCCCGACCTGTACCCATTGATCCCGATACAATTGGACCAGAACTGGACCAAACCACACCGCTTCTGATGGCTGTAAAGCTCCACAGGGTGCTCCCCGACAAAAACTCGGATTTGACTCCCAGTATTCCCGATGGTCGCGTCCCGTCTTGATGTACAGCTTGTAGGGTCCCACTCGAAGGATCAGGTCCACGCCATGTCCCAACCCATACCACCCCTTACCGCACCAATTGCAGAAAATTGGCAGGTCCTCCCCTCAGGGAGCATCGATGTGACCCGTGTCCCCCACCTCACGGTCCAGCCCCGCTCGTCCCTAATCCTAGTCCCTCACAACGGTTTCGTAGGGCGGGAACAGGTCGTCTTCCCGGTATATCTCCCAAACTGCATACGCCGATCCTGGTGTCCGGGACCCCTCTGTCTGGAGGCGCGGAGGGTCGCAGAGGGCGAACGATCACTACACCGCCGCGCCGCTCTCCCGATCCCTCCAACGAGTGGTGTCAGGCGATGCCCGAGGAAATC
>JACDAU010000337.1 GCA_013695265.1 Chloroflexia bacterium | reverse complement strand
CTTGGAGACCGGGCGGGGAAGTGCAGCGGGATCGCTGCGCCTCGTTCGTATTGTAGCAGGGGAGAAGAGGGCAAGGGATGCCACGCAGGAAGCGCTACAAGGGCCGCATAGAGTTCGTCGTCCCAGGGGCATACGTGTATTCGGGGGGGAATCTAGCCGCCATGGTCACGATGGAGGCAACCGAGCCCCCATACGACGGATACATTGATATGCCGACCTGCGTCCTTTTCGACCGTCCCGAGATATTCGGGGTAACGCCAATACCCCGCGCGGTCTGGTTCGACGACAACATCTCCCGTGAAGCTGCTGAGTTATACGGGGTGATCAAGTCCCTACACCTTGGGCAGTCCGAAGTCCTCAAGGGCAGCGACAGCAAGGAAACATTCGTCATCAACCGCCCCATGCTCGAGGGGTGGCTCGGCGTGCCCAGACGCACCATTCAGGCGTGGCTGCAGGAGCTTATCGACACTGGCCATGTGACAAGGGAACTAGCACGCCGCGGTATTGAAAGCAACTACCGCCTCAATAGTGAGTGAAAGGTGCAGGCTTTTGCGCGTTAGTACGTATTCGCACATGCCCAGTGATACGGTGGCTACAGAGTCAATGGAGGTGATGAAGATGACCCCGACGAGCCTACTGCTGGAGCGCCGAGAGCGTCGCCTAACCCAGCAAGAGCTGGGGCGGCGCATTGGCATATCTCCACGGCTCATCAGCTTCTACGAGCGCGGAAACCGGCGGATCGGACCGGAGCGCGCGATACAGATCATGCGGGCGATGCAGTCCGTCGGCACCCACCCCGATGGTGGGCCACGAGCAGCCTAAGCCTTAAATGCCGAGCCGCCTGTGGCAAGCAGGCGGCGAGCGGCGGGCTATGGCGACACTGGAGGCGTATTCCAATGTCTGAGCAGATAATACCACAGCAAGGAACGGCGATACACTACCCAACCCTGAGCAACCGGGAACGGGAGCTCGAAGCCAAGAACGTGCGGCTGCAAGCCTACGTGTCCCGCCTCCTCGAAGAGCGCACCCGATTATCAGCGCGGGTGCGGGAACTGGAGGCAAGCCGATGACCGCCTCCGAGATAACCACCCTTCCACAGTCTCGGCGGCTACAGCCCGACCGGATCCCTGTTGAGCTGACCAATACGCCGCAGTGGGTGTGCTGGCGATACGAGCGGAGCCGCGACGGCAAGGCTACAAAGGTGCCGTACCAGGCGGGCCGATGCGCAAAGGCCCATACCACCGACCCCGCCCATTGGAGCGCCTTCACCGACGCGCGCGGGGCCGTGGATCGGTACAAGTACCACGGCATCGGCTTTGTTCTGGACAACGGCTGGGCGGGTGTCGACATTGACCATTGCCGGGATCCCGAGACCGGCGCGCTCGCGCAGTGGGGCGCGGACCTTATAACGCCCTTTGCGGGCGGCGCCTATGTGGAGGCCTCACCGAGCGGAACCGGTGTACATATCATCGGGCGCGGCCGGGTGCCTGGCCCTCGCCGCAAGGCCAAGTATCACGCCGGCGCGGTGGAGATGTACCACTCAGGGCGTTTCTTCACGGTCACGGGTGACGTGCTGAGAGCATCCGGCCCGGTGGGAGACATCACCGACGGCCTCGCCGCCGTGTATCAAGCGGCATTCCCGGCACAGCCCGAGCGCCCGGCGCTGCGAGTGCTATCGACTCCATCGCGGGATGACCAGGCCGTGATAGATCTCGCATTCCGAGCAAGTAACGGCGCACAGACGCGCAGCACGTACAACGGCGACACCAGCGCCTACGGTGGCGACGAGAGTGCCGCAGATCTTGGCCTGCTGTCCCGGTTCGCGTACTACACCCAGGACCCGGACCAACTGGATCGGCTCTACCGATCCTCGGCGCTAATGCGCGACAAATGGGAGCGGGCCGACTATCGCGAACGAACCATCAGCAAGGCTTTGGAGCAACGCGAGACCTACAACCCCGGCCGTGCCCAGACACCACCACCCGCTCCTGCACCGGTTGACACCTCCAGCGAGGTTACCGCACTACGCGCCGAGGTGGCTGCGCTGCGCACCGAGGTTGCCACGCTGAAACTGGGTCTCGCGGAAGAGCGTGCCGCCCGCTCTGAGCTCGTGTACGCCCTCCGCAATCCGGCGGTAAAGACCGAGCGCGGCACGGCCATCGCGGCGGCGTGCATTCTGGAGCACAAGAAGAGCCAGGACCCCGGCCGGGAGCTGCCTGACAAGGGCGGCGGCTGGCATCGCGTCTACCTCGACGCCGTCGCAGAGCAGGCCGGATGCTCGCCGCAACGTGCCAGCGCACACCTTGACCGCCTCGCCGAGTGGGGCGTTATAGAGAAGACGCTGCAATGGGGCAG
>JACDAU010000261.1 GCA_013695265.1 Chloroflexia bacterium | reverse complement strand
TGGTGGATCCGCCAGGCGGTGACGCGCGCGCTCGCGAGTCAGAGCCGTGTGGTGCGGCTACCGGTCCACGTCTCGGACCTGATCAGTCAGGTCTCGCGGGTGACGGTCCAGCTTTCCCAGGAACTGGGCAGGGAGCCGACGAGTGAGGAGATCGCCCGTGAGGTGGACCTCCAGCCAGCGCGGGTGCGCGAGATCGTCAAGGCGGCGCAGCAGCCCGTGAGCCTGGAGCAACCGTACAACGACGGTGGCGAGGGCACGATTGCGGACCTGATCGAGGATAAGGGCGAGGCACAGCCGCAGGACCAGGTGTCGCAGGGGTTGCTACGTGAGACAGTGCATTCCGCGCTCGGCAGTCTCACCGACCGGGAGCAGCGGGTGCTGGCGTTGCGGTACGGCCTGGCGGGGGGCCACGTTTACACCCTGGAGGAGGTCGGGAAGGTCCTGGGGGTGACGCGAGAGCGCATCCGGCAGATCGAGAAGGAGGCGCTCCGCAAGCTGCGCCAGCCGGACCACTCCGAAATGCTCCGTGCTTTTCTCGTCTAGCGGGCGTGGACTACCTCCAGCATAGTCGCGGAGGGCCAACGTGACCGGAGGCTTGGACCCCCACCGCCTCACACCCGTCGCTTCCCTTAATCGCGTGCGCATCGTGGACCTGCCCGGTGTGGTCTTGCCGCCCGAGGTCTGCGGTGCGGTGGCGTGCGACCTGCTCTCCGCATCGGCCCTGGCCGATCATCTTCGGTCGCGGGCGGGCCAGCTTGGCCTCTCCGCCGTGCGCGCGGCAGAACCTGATGTGCTGCTGCGGCGCTTCGACGAGTGCTTCGCGCACCCCGATTCAACGATCCGCGCGGCGGCCGAGGGGGTTGCGCGTCAATTCGGCGCGTACCTGGGGTATGTGCTCCTGACGCTCAAGCGCGGGGACAGCGCGAACCGAGCGGTGCGACCAGAGTGGGGCGACGGATACTGGCGTCACTGGGGTGGTGTCACACGAGTCCGCATCGGCGGGGGTGTGGTGGCGGGACGACTTGGCCCGCGCCTCGTTGCGCACGCCGCGCAGACGCTGACGGACGCAGGGATCGACGATTGCGGCGTTCAACTCGCCCGCTGGCCGACGTTGTTGCCGCTGGTTGGGGCGGCGCGCGCGATGCCGCCTGCTGGTCCCTCCGCCGTGGTGCTGGATTTTGGGCACAGCTTCATCAAGCGTGCGTGCGCCGAATACCACCACGACACCCTGACCGCGCTCCGTCTCCTGCCTGCCGTCCCGACGCCCCCGACTGAGCTCACCACAGAAGGAGTGGGCCGGCTCGCACGGTACGTGGCGTCGGTGGTAGCTGACACCGAGTGCGAGGCGGCGGATCCGGGTGTCGCGCTTGCCCCAACGGTTGTCGTCAGCCTCGCCGCGTATGTCCGCGACGGACAACCGCTGCTCCGGACCGGTGACCCGTTCGCCGCCATGGCTACGATAGCCGGGAACCTGGAGGTCTGGTTGTCGGAGCGTGCGAGCGAACGGGCAGGACAGCCGCTGGAGGTTGTACTCCTCCACGATGGCACGGCCGCAGCTTACGCCTGCGCGGGCGTGGAGCGCGCGGCTGTGATAACCATGGGCACCGCACTTGGTGTTGGCTTCTCGCCTCCGGCAGACGGATTGCGGCCGATCGGACCCGGATTTTCGATCACCTGATCGCGGGTCGGGGTATTGCACGGGTGTGTCTGACCGCTACTTGGGGAATGAATCGTGACCTTCTGGCGTTTTGTAGAGTAGCAGTGCAGGGGCGCTACGACCGCCTGTTATAATCCACACCAGGCAAGGTAGCGCGGCGAGAGGTGTGGATGGAAGGTTTCGATACGGAGCTGTTGCCGGGGTCCGACGACCCGTTCTTCGCGGAGGCGATGACGCATGTCGACGCGCTGTACCGCACGGCGTTGCGGATGACGCGCAATCCCGCAGACGCCGAAGACCTCGTGCAGGAGACATACCTCAAGGCTCATCGGTTCCGCGATGGCTTTACCACAGGGACGAACCTGCGCGCGTGGCTCTTTCGGATCCTTACGAACAGCTTCATAAACGAGTACCGGAAGCGTTCCCGCCAGCCAGCGACGACGGAGACGGGGGATCTCGAGGACTACTATCTGTTCCGGCGGATAAAGGAGTCGGGCGAAGACCTGGGTATCAACCCGGAAGCGACCGTGATGCGGATGTTTCTGGATGACGAGGTCCGACAGGCGCTGGAGGAGTTGCCCGAGCAGTACCGGATCGCGGTGCTACTGGCCGATGTTGAGGGGTTCAGCTACAAGGAGATCGCGGAGATCACGGAGACGCAGATGGGCACGGTGATGTCCCGACTGCATCGTGGACGCAGACAGCTCCAGCAGAAGCTGTGGGAGTATGCCCAGAGCAGGGGCTATGGTGACAAGGAAGTTCGAGGGACGGCATGAGCGACTGTAACGAAGTGACCGAACAGCTATATGAGTATCTGGACCGCGAGCTGACTACCGAAGAGGTCTGCGAAGTACAGGCGCACCTCAGCCGTTGCCCGAGCTGCTTCGAACTCGAGCGCTTCGAGTCGGGCGTGATCAAGCTCGTGCGGCGGGAGTGCGGCTCGGAGCGGGCGCCGGAGCGTTTGCGTGAGCGGCTGCTCACCGTCCCGCGTTCCTGAAGTCTGTGTCGCCACCATGCAGAGCGCACTAGCTGGTGCGTCACAGCATATGCGCGCCGCCCATCTCGCACCACACAGGTCCCTGTGAGGACGCGCGCGTGCCCGCCGCCCGCTCGGCGTGTGGGACCGTAGACCGCCTCCTTCACATCTTTTGCTTGCGGAGGAGTCTCGGTATCCACCTGTTATACTGAACGATACTCATCAATCAAGAAATAGGGGCAGCACCGCACACATGTCGAGAGATGTCAACGACTACGGAGCGATAGATCGCATGCAGGCCGCGTCGGTTGGGTTGCCCGGTCAACGCACCTTTCGCCTTCAGTTCATCAACGCGGACGGGCAGAGTGCGAATCTCTGGATCGAGAAGGAGCAGATGCAGGCGCTGGGCACTGCCATCGACCAGCTCATGGCCCAGTTGAGCGACGACCCATACATCGACATCGCGACGCGCGAGGGGCAGGACGACACCCAGCAACCGGAGCCGCACTTTCCGGACACCGCCGATCTGGAGCTCAAGATCGGCAAGCTCGCGCTTGGCTATGACGAGGGACGGGCGCGCTTCACGCTGCTCGTGCACGACATCGAGGCTGATCAGCAAGGTCCGGCGAGCTTCCGGTGCCTCGTGACGCGTGATCAGTTGCGCGACCTCAGCGGAAACGTCGAGGATGTCGTGAGCTCTGGTCGGCCACGGTGCCCGTTGTGCGGCACGCCCCTCGCCGTGGGCATGGCGCACTTCTGCCCGCCGTCGAACGGCCATGCCCAGGTACACCTCGAGGAGTGATTAGACCACGGGGTGAATGGTATCGTAACTGTCTTTCCGAGTCGGCATAATTGCTGGGGTTTCATTCGCCGGTAGTACTAACTCCGGCTGATTGGTAGTGCATCTGTCATTCCGAGCCTGCGAGGAATCCGTGGTCTGGGTTACGGATCCCTCACGGAGTTCGGAATGACATGCACCAGGGTTCAACCGGATGGCGTATCGACACCCGCCAGGAGTCATTCTTCCCAGGACAACAAAGTACTGCTAGCTCATAGGTCGTAAGCATTGACCCCGAAGGTATGGGTCGGTGGCGAGGTTGCACGGGCGTTCAGTTGAACGCCCCTACAAGGCGGCGTAGCATCACATGCGCGGGGGATCGGGGATCCATGATGCCTCTGTTCACTACGGTAGCGGCTGCCTCGCACAGCGCTGGAGGTGCCCGGCGGACCTGCGTGCCTCGATCCTCTCTGAGCGGCCTACCTTTCTGCCATCTCATTTCGAGCCTGCGAGGAAGCCGTGGTGAGGGTTGCCGATTCATCGCGGCAGTTCAGCTATCACGCGTCGATCGGATCGGGTGCCGCCTTGACTACTCCGGCCATTGCCGGACCCAGTCCCCTTTGGCGGCGGAGGACGCCGCGTTGGGCTGCTGTTGACGCACCGTTCTGCGTCTGGGATACTGCTTGCACGAGGTGGTCAACGATAAGGGAGGTCTGGATGGAGCCGGTACGGATGGTCGATTGCGTCAAGCTGGGTCGGCGGCTTCCGGGCCTGACGGCGCCCCCCTCCGGCGGTGCCCTCGGT
>JACDAU010000243.1 GCA_013695265.1 Chloroflexia bacterium | reverse complement strand
CTCGGGCCGTAGAGCGCGCATAGTCGCGTCTCGATCCTCAATATGAAAACGGAGACTGGGGAGGGTGGCAAGGCCACTGTCCCCTTTCCCGTCCCTGCCGGTTTCATTCTTCCATTGCTGTTTCTCTGTTGTACAGTGCGGCGCTTCGTGGCTACACCTCAACTGGGCACGCACGAAAATACGGGGCAGGCACGGAGACCTGCACCCTACGCGGCGGACACCACCGCCGTGCCCAATCGCCATACGTGCCGATGCTCGCGAACCCGTCTCTGGCTGGATCTCGGCGTCGGTTCGACGCCTTCTGCTCTCTCGTCTAGCCGTACCACGCGCGCCCTCGCCATTCTTCCGCGCTGGTAACCGGGTCGCGGCGGCCCTATAGTCGCGGTGGGGACTCGCACAGACGGGGGGCGTCTTGCCGAAGAAGAGAAGCAGTGTCCGCTTTGCTAACGCCACGGAGGCCGACTTCGGGGGATTGTTGCAGCGGCTGCGGCTGCGATGGGAGTACGAGCCGCACACCTTTGTTTTACGGACAAAGCCCGACGGTACCCCCGCCCTCGCCTTTACTCCTGATTTCTATCTGCCGGATCTCAACGTCTACTTCGAGCTCACGACGCTGCGTCAGAAACTCGTGACGCTCAAGAACCGCAAGGCGCGCCTGCTTGCGGAACAGCGGCCCGATGTGCGACTGCGCATCCTGTACAGACGCGATTGCCAGGATGTGCTGCGTCCCGCGCGGACCCGGCGGGCGCGCGAGGCGGTGCTGCGCAAGCTTCTCGCGACGCCAACCGAGGATGCACTGCGGCGGGTCGGGTGGATCGTCTATCTCCAACGCCGCGCCGACCTTGCCGGCCGAGTATCCGTCATGGGCGTGTGGCTCCCGTTGAGTACCGACTGGGCCGGCAAACGGGTGAACGTTTGGGTCTATCCGGGAATCCTGGAGGTAGAGCGCGATGGTGCGGTGATCGCGCGCTTCCCCTGCTCCTATGACGAGCGCGCCCGGATGCTCGCGTCCGTCGAGCCTGGTGAGCTGCTCCGGCGGCCTGAGGTGGAGCAGGGCAGGCTCGCAATCCCGGAGCTGGAGCACCGCCCCGTGCCCGGCAGACGGCTTCCTGGCCGCGTCCGGCATGCCGCCCGCGCAGTCCAACCGCATCTGCCGCTTTAGATTTTAGAGGGGCGGCAGGGTGGCACCGGTCGCGTAGATTGCAGGCGCCGTATCCGCCCCAATGTCTCCAGCCACCGCAATGGGCCGACACTACTGCCGGTCGGCTGTATTATGGCTTCTCCAAGTCGCCCTCGCGCTCTCTGAGCCACGCAAGGTTTGCCGCTACCTCGCGCAGCGTATCAACCGCGCGCGGACTTGCGTGCTCGGCCCGACCGCCGTGCGTGGTCCACTGGACCTCCGAGAGCGCTCCCATGCGCGCGAATCTGCCCAAGTGCGCGAAGTCGCCCGGCGTCAGCGCTCCACCGGCGTCGAGGTAGCTCCGAAAGAAAGATGTTGGGTCGGTGTCCGGCGCGCCGAAGGCGACCTGGGCGACCTCCCAGGCGATCGGTTCGATACGACAATCGTCCCAGTCGATCACCGCCCCGAGGTTGTTGCGTTGGAAGATCAGGTTGCGTGGGTTGAAATCCCCGTGGACCGGAGCGCGCAGCAGTTGCCGACCGGAGCGGTGCAGGTCGTCGAGCCACGCGTCGAGGCTGGACACCTCACGGTCGAAGACGGCGAATAGCTCGGCGAGATCGCCGCCGCCGCTCAGGTCGCGCTCCAACACTGATCGGACCGTCGGCCACGTTAATCGCGGGTGCTCGTCGACCGAACGCCACCCGTGCCGCTGGCCGAACCCAAGATTGACGCTGACCCGATGGACCTGCGCAAGTGTCTTCGCGGCCTGCTGACTTCGAATGTCAGCCTCGACCGCCGTGCCGAGCGTGCCCTCGATGTAGGGGAAAAGTGAGAGGATCCTTCTCCGCCACCGTTGAACGGTCTCTCCATCGTGACCGGGAAGTGGAGCGACAACCGCGGCGACGGGCTCGTATAGCGCTCGGATGAGTGCGTGTTCGTACACTACCTGCTCCCGCCGCCGCTCCGGCCTGCTCACCCGGAGGACGAACGACTCGTCGGGTGAGTCGATGCGCCACGACTGGTTCAGTAACCCTTCCCCCAAAAATCGCGGCGTGGTGACGGTATGCCCGAAGCGCGCGCGTACGGCGTCGATAACCTGGTCCGGCAGCAGCCACAACGGCTCCCACGCGCCGCCGCTGCCCCACATATGTTTGCCGTCGGGCGAGAGGTCGCCGATGGTGACGCTCAGCCCGTCAATACTGTTCATGTGCGGATCATCTCCGATCGGAGGAAGTCCCTGTCCCTTCGGTTCATAGGCTTCAGTCTATCGGAATGTCGACACGCCCAGGTACGATTTCCGTGACGACGACGCAGCCGCCACCCCGTTCGGGAGGACCACTCGGCGTCCCGCCCCCGTTTTCTCCGCGCCCGCGTGGCTCTGGTACAATTCGCCGATGGATATAAGCGAGGCGGATTAATGGACAATGAGCGCGCGGTCACGACAAACCGCAAAGCGCTGCACGACTACTTTATCGAGGACACCCTCGAAGCGGGCGTCGCACTTACCGGAACGGAGATCAAGTCGGTTCGCCGTGGGAAGATAAACCTGCGCGACAGCTACGCTCAGATCGAGCGAGGCGAGGTATGGCTGCACAATTGCCATATCGCCCCGTACGAGGAGAGCGGGCAATACTTCAACCATGATCCGCTGCGTCCGCGCAAGTTGCTGCTGCATCGCAGGGAGATCGCGGGCCTGGTTGGCACGGTGCAGGCAAAGGGTCTCGCGCTGGTCCCCCTGCGCTTGTACTTCAAACAGGGCCGTGCTAAGATAGAGTTGGCGATCGCTCGTGGTAAGCGTAATTACGACAAGCGGGCAGCCACCGCCGACCGCGAAGCGCAGCGAGAGATTGAGCGTGCTCTCAAAGAGCGTCTGCGCTAGGCGGCATCGTACAGCCTTGGGGATGACTGGATTCGACAGGGGTGTAGGGTACGAAACTGCAGGCCGAGGTGCCTCGTCCTCGTTAAAAAGGGGAACAGCCATAACTGGCAACAACAACTACGCTCTAGCTGCCTAGTTTAACCTAGCCCAGCTACGTTCGCCTGGTCCCTTCTCCGGTGGGACTGGTGCGAGCGTTGAAATACCGGAGTGCTGTGTTAGTGCCCGCCGGGGCGCGACCACCTAAGACTAAGCCGGCTGGCTGCGTGGACCCCCGCTGGTTGGGTGCCGTGCAGTGAGAACTGAAAGCCAGATATGCCTGTAGGATGTTTCGGTCCGAAGCTTCTGGACGGGGGTTCGAATCCCCCCATCTCCACCAACGGGGAGCGGTAACGCTCCCCTTCTTGCTGCCCGGCTCGGAGTGGAGCGGTTGAAATCCTTCACTGCGCTCAGGATGACAGGGCGGGGGGCGCTGTTCTCGACCGGCACACCCAAGAGCCAGGGATTTTTCGATGCGGCGCCGAGCGTGCCCTGAGCCTGCCCACGGGATGCAATGGCGTAGGGTTTAAGCGGATTGCGTATCCAGCGACGCAGGGAGGTGATACCGATGACAGCGAGACCGGCGCACCTGACGGCGGAGAACGCGGCTGCCTTCCGGGAGCAGGGTGTGGTCGACCTGTACCACCTGCGCTTGCCATACCCGCGCGAGGTCTTCGGTATTCTGACCGGCTTGACCACGGGCGAGCCGCTCTCGGTACTCGATGTCGGCGCCGGCACCGGCGAACTGGCGCGCCCTCTCGCCGGCCGTGCGAACCGCGTCGACGCAGTCGACATCTCCGAGGCGATGGTGAAGAAGGGGCGGACAATGCCGGGCGGCAACCATCCGCACCTGCGATGGATCGTGTTGTCAGTCGAGACCGCTGAACTCTGGCCGCCGTACTCCCTGATCACGGCGGGTGACAGCATGCACTGGATGGATTGGGAGGTCGTATTTCCCCGCTTCCGGGAGATCCTCACCCCGCGCGGCCTGGTGGCCATCGTTCACCGGGACGAGCCGGACCCGCCCTGGCAGGAGGATTTGATGCAACTGATCAGGCACTACTCGACGATGCGAAACTACCAGCCGTTCGACCTGATCACCGAGTTGGAGCAACGGGGTCTGTTTCTAGTGGCGGGGAAGCACGAGACCGCGCCCGTCAGCACACAGCAGTCCGTCGAGGACTACGTCGCGTCCTTTCACTCTCGGTCGAGCTTGTCTCGGCGCCGTATGCCCAGTGCCGACGTTGCCGCCTTCGACCACCAGCTCAGGGAGCTCGTCGAGCCGTGGAGCAGCGCGGGCATGCTCGATCTGCAGACCGTTGCAAGCGTGGTGTGGGGCGTGCCGTAGAACATACAACGAGGATCTACGCAACCCCCGGCCCGGACCCCCGGTTGCACTTGCAGGGACGAGGGTCCCATAACCGGGTACAGATCGGACGCCACGCGATTCAACCTCGGCCTGGAGTGGTATAATGCCGACTGTTATGCCCAACGTCTTGATTCGAGGTGCTGCTTGAAGGACTGGTTTCGCCGACATCATCCGCCCAGCTTCCAGGCTGCCGGTGAGAACAATCGCGAGATCCCCGACGATCTGTGGACGAAGTGTCCGGGATGCGGCGAACTCCTCTATCAGCGGGAACTCGAGGTAAACGACTGGGTGTGTGCCCGCTGTGCGCATCACTTCCGTCTCCGAGCGCCACAGCGGCTCGCGCAACTCACGGACGAGGCCAGTTTCGAGGAGCACGAGGCGGGCCTGCGCCCGGCTGATCCGCTTGATTTTGTGAGCGCGACCGAGTCGTACCAGGAGAAGCTTGATCAGGCGCGAAAGAAGGCGAAGCTCAGCGAGGCAATGGTGGTCGGCACCGCCCGGCTGAATGGTTGTCCGATCGTCATCGCGGTGACCGACTTCCGCTTCATGGGTGGCAGCATGGGATCGGTGTACGGGGAGAAGCTCGTGCGCGCCGTGGATCTAGCGCGCGAGCGTCGGCTGCCCGTCCTCACCGTCTCGGCGTCGGGCGGCGCGCGCATGCACGAGGGAATGTACTCGCTGATGCAGATGGCGAAGACCACTGCGGCATTCGCCCAACTCGGCCGCGAGCGCCTGCCGCACATCTCCCTGCTGACCGACCCGTGCACGGGTGGCGTCACCGCGAGCTACGCGACGAACGCGGACGTGATCGTCGCCGAGCCAGGTGCGTTAATCGGCTTTGCTGGCCCGCGGGTCATCGAGCAGACGACGCGGCAGAAGCTCCCGCAGGGGTTTCAGACCGCCGAGTTTTGCCTGCAACACGGGATGGTCGACATGGTCACCCCGCGTCGCGAACTTCGGCCCGTGATCAGCAACCTCGTGCAACTGCTCTGTGGGAATGTCCGCGTTGCCTCCTGAGCGCCGAACCGCTTGGGAGAGGGTACAGTTCGCGCGCAATCCCGCCCGTCCCAAGACGCTCGATTACATCGGCGGCCTGATCGAGCGATGGGTCGAGTTGCACGGAGACCGGGCGCACGGCGATGACAAGGCGCTCGTGACCGGCATTGGCTCCTTCGAGGGCCGGTCGGTCGTGGTGCTCGGTCACCAGCGCGGGAGCGATACCCGAGAGAACCTCGCCCGCAACTTCGGCATGCCCCGGCCAGAGGCGTACCGCAAGGCGGTCCGGATGATGGAGGCTGCGGAGAAGTTTGTGCTTCCGATGATCTGCTTTGTGGACACTCCGGGGGCAGATCCCGGTATGCAGTCGGAGGAGCGCGGCCAGGCGGTGGCTATTGCCGGGTCTCTGTACGCCCTCGCGAACCTGCCCGTACCGGTCGTGGTCATCGTCATCGGCGAGGGGGGCAGCGGCGGCGCGCTCGCGATCAGTACCGGTGATCGCATCCTGATGATGGAGAACGCTGTCTACTCGGTGGCGTCCCCCGAGGCGAGCGCGACGATCCTGTGGCACGACGCCACGAAGGCGCCGGAGGCCGCGGAGAAGATGAAGATCACCGCAACGGACTTGCTCGGCTTCGGCATCGTGGACCGCATCATTGCCGAGCCACCGGACGGCGCCCACGCCGATGCAGAAACGGCGATCCGGAGCGTGGGCTCCTGCATCCGAGAGTCACTGCAGGAGCTTGACGCGGACTATCAGACCGACCGTGGCTACGACGAGGGTCGTCTCCTTACCGCGCGCGCCGAAAAGTATCGTCGCATCGGTGCCTGGCACGAGGACCGTCCACAGTTGACCGAAGCCTATCCCGACATCACCGAGGCGTAAGCCGTCCGCACCCTCAGCTATTCCCGCAAACAACCAGGCTGCCTCTCCCGGCGGCAACCTCGACACGCGTCGAGTACGATGGAAGCACGATAGCGAGGGAGGGACGGGGCGTGACACCAGAGTCGCATCGGGAGAACACTGGGGCTGCGTTCATTGAGGACGCGCCCGACCTGGAAGCGCAGACGCAGAGCAACGGGGTGGAGCTGACCGTTGCCTCAGTCGCGCGCTTCCTCGGTGCGGGCGCGCTCGCGTTCGATAATGCGGAGCGCGAGCTGCCGCCGACGGAACCCCTTGACTTCGACGCGGACGGTTGGCTTGATCTCGCGCCCGGTGCGTACAAGATCCGGTTCACGGAGACCGTCCACGTGCCGCTTGACCGGTTCGCGATCGCTCGGCCACGGTCCAGTCTCCTGCGGATGGGAGCGTCCGCGCCAAGCGCGCTGTGGGACTCCGGTTTTCGCGGCAAGGGGGAGGGATTGCTGGTTGTGCATAACCCACACGGCCTCCGGTTGCGGCGTGGCGCGCGCGTGGTACAGCTCGTCTTCTTCCAGATGCCCGAGCCATCGCAGCGGCCGTACTGCGGGGCGTATCAGGGGAC
>JACDAU010000212.1 GCA_013695265.1 Chloroflexia bacterium | reverse complement strand
GGGCAAGGTCGCGCTCGGGGAGGCGGACGCGGGTATCGTGTACGCGTCGGATGTCGTGGCCGAAGGCGGGGAGCTGGGCACGCTGGCGATCCCGAACGGCCTGAACCAGGTGGCCACGTACCCCATTGCCGCGCTGAATGACGCGAAGCACGCCGAGGCCGCGCGGGGCTTTGTCGCGTTCGTGCTCTCCGAGGAGGGACAGGCGATTCTGGAGCAGCACGGCTTTATCAGAGTCGGGGAGTGAGCGATCGGTGAAGGGGCCAACGACGCGAGATGAACGCCGACCGGACGCGCGCGTGCTTCGTCCGGGGATACCGGCGGCGGAGGTGGAATCAGAGTCGATCAGCAGGGGTGCAGGCGCCCGCAGCCTGAGCCGCCGGGGCCGAAGCATCGTGCTCGCCGTGGCGTGCGTGCCGTTGATCGCCTTCTTGCTGCTGCCGCTCCTCGCGCTCGTGCTACGGGTCTCGCCCGCCCGCCTCCTCACAAACCTGGCGACGCCGCAGGTCGCGCAGGCGATCTCGTTGAGCCTGACCACCACCGCGATCACGCTGCTGCTCACGGTTTTGGCGGGCACGCCCGTTGCCTACGTGCTCGCGCGGCGCAGGTTTCGCGGGCGCGTCGTGCTCGACACGCTTGTCGACCTGCCGATGGTGTTGCCGCCGTCCGTCGCGGGCATCGCCTTGCTCGTTGCGTTTGGCCGCCTGGGCCTGGTCGGGCGCTACCTGGACCTCGCAGGAGTAAGCATCGCGTTTACGCAGGCGGCGGTCGTGCTGGCGCAGATGTTCGTCGCCGCGCCGTTTTACATCAAGAGCGCCGCGGCCGGCATCGCGGCGGTGGATCGCGAGCTGGAGCAGGCGGCGGCGCTGGACGGCGCGGGTCCGGCGCAGGTGTTTGGCCGGGTCACGGCGCCGCTCGCGGGGGGAGCAATGTTCGGCGGCGCGGTGATGACGTGGGCGCGGGCGCTCGGGGAGTTCGGCGCGACGATCATCTTTGCCGGGAACTTCCCCGGTCGCACGCAGACGATGCCGCTCGCGATCTACCTCGGCTTCGAGCTGGACTTCGATGTCGCGCTCACCCTCGCCGCGATCCTGCTCGCGATCTCCTTTGTGGTGCTCTTCGTGGTCAAGGGCGTCCTCGGGCGCGATGTCGGGCGCGAGGTGTGAGATGGAATACGGCTCGACAGTCACGCATCTGTCGTTCCGACCCCGCGAGGAATCCGTACTTCGGGCCACCGATTCTTCGATGCAGCTAACGGCCAGACGAATCGAGGATGAGTCCGAGTCCGGTTTACGGTGGCGGTTGCCGGGCGTTCAGGGACGCGAAGTTTGGGGCCCGGTGCATGATACTAACGCTGGTTAAGTGGTGGTGCATCCCTCATTCCGAGCGTGCGAGGAATCCGTGGTCGGGCGTACGGATCCCTCGCTGCGGCTCGGGATGACATGCAGTAGTGTTCAAGCGCATTGCGTATAAGGAGTGTGCTTAGTGGGCGATTGCGTAGAGACGTTGTTGACAACGCCTCTCTGTCTGCACCGCACCGGCAACCTACGCTGGTAACTCCCTACCGGCAGTTGCGGCAGCGGCCAAAGATGGCGTAGTGCGTCATGAGCGCGTCGAAGCCGTACGTCTCGCTCAGTTCGCGCTGCACCCCGGAGAGCAGCACCTCCGGCGCGGTGACCACGGTACCGCAACCCTGACAGATCAGGTGGTGGTGGTGTGCCTTGTCCACCGGGTGATACTGCCAGCGGCCGCCGCCGAGGTCCGTCTGCGTGACGATGCCGGAATCGCGGAGCAGCTCCAGCGTGCGATAGACAGTGGAGAAGCTGATGTGCGGGTACCGCTTCTTCACCTGCTCGAAGAGGCCATCGGCGGTGATATGGGCGTCGGTCTCAAACACCGCCTCAAGGATCATCGTGCGCTGGGGAGTGATGCGGTAGCCGTGCGTTTGCAGCGCGGCTGCCGCCCGCTGCATCGTGGACGGTTCGGACAAAGCAAGCTCCTCCTGCTGCGGTTCCTGGTACGCCAGTATAACTAGCATACACTGGCAGATGCAAACACTCGCGACAGCGCGGGTTCCGTATAGTCTTGATTCCGGCTGAATGGCAACACACCCGTCATTCCGAGCCTGCGCGGAATCCGTGGTCAGAGCTACGGATCCCTCACGGCGTTCGGGATGACATGCAACATTGTTCAATCTGAGCACCAGCCGCGACCCAGTGACCTGATAGCTCGCGGCATCGTTGACCTTTTCGGGAT
>JACDAU010000186.1 GCA_013695265.1 Chloroflexia bacterium | reverse complement strand
GCATCGGGCTGCGCCTGTCGGGAGCCGAAAGCCGTGAGCTGCTGGAGGGGGACCGCCTGCTGTTGTTCCGGGACTGGCTCGATGAGCAAGGGCTGTACGTCTTTACCCTCAACGGCTTCCCCTACGGTCCGTTCCATGGCCAGCCCGTCAAGGCGCAGGTACATGCCCCGGACTGGCGCGACGAGGAGCGCGTGGCGTATACTCTGCGCCTCATCGAGATCCTGGCGTTCCTGTTGCCCGACGGGATGGATGGGGGTATCTCCACCAGCCCGCTCTCATACAAGCAGTGGGTGGACACCGGGGACGCCGCGACTTGGGAACTACTGACGCGCAACGTCATGCGGGTGGCGGAGGCGCTGGTGCGGGCGAGGCAGGAGCGAGGCAAGCTGCTGCACCTCGACATCGAGCCGGAGCCCGACGGCCTGCTGGAGAACAGCTCCGAGTTGGTGCGGTTCTTCGAGGACTGCCTGCTCACCTCCGGCGCGCGTGGGCTCGCGCGATCCTTAGGCACGTCCGTAGAGCAGGCGCGGATCCACCTGCTGGAGCACATTCGGGTCTGTTTCGACACGTGCCACGTGGCGGTGGCGTACGAGGATCCGGCGGAGGTGCTGGATCGTTTCGCCGGAGTCGGCATCCGGGTGGGCAAGGTGCAGATCAGCTCCGCGCTGAGGGCGGTCTTGCCGCACTACGCGCCGGAGCGCATGGACCTCGAGCGCGCGCTCCAGCCGTTCGCGGAATCGACGTACCTCCACCAGGTCGTGCAACGTAACTACGACGGCACGGTCAAGCAATACCCCGACCTGGTGGACGCCCTGCCCGAGATCTACGCCCCGCGGGCGGCCGAGTGGCGCGTCCACTTCCACGTGCCGATCTTCATCGAGCGTTTCGCCGACTTCGGTTCGACTCAGAGGGACATCCTGCGCACCCTCGAGCTGCTGCGCGAGCGGCGGTTCACGCGGCACCTGGAGATCGAGACGTACACGTGGGCCGTGCTGCCGCCGGCCCTCAAGCTTGAGCTGGGCGAGTCTATCGGGCGCGAGTACGAGTGGGTGCTAAATGTTCTCGGTTAGGAGGTCTGTTCCGTATCCGCAGCCGCGGTCGCGGCGGCTGCACGGCTACCTCGCGCTCGCGCGCATCTCGAACAGCCCGACGGTAGTCAGTAACGTCCTCGCGGGCGCCGCCCTGGCGGGAATAGTCCGGCCCGACGGCACCGTGGCGCTTCTGGCCGTCGCGATGGTGCTGTTCTACACCGCCGGCATGTTCCTCAACGATCTGTGCGATTACGAGTCGGACTCTCGGAAGCAGCCTTACCGGCCCCTACCCTCCGGTCTGGTGTCTCGTGCCGAAGCGGTCGTTGGGATCCTGCTCCTCTTCGGCACGGGGCTGCTCATCCTCGCGGTGCTCGGCTCCGCCCCGTTCGTCGCCGGCCTGGTGCTGCTGACGCTCATCGCCCTGTACGACCGGTGGCACAAGGCGAACCCTCTGAGCCCGCTGCTGATGGCGAGCACTCGTTTTATGGTGTACATAGTCTCGTTCCTTGCATTCGAGCCCGTACCGAGCACGCCGCTGCTCGTGTCCGCGGGGGCGCTTGGTCTGTATATCGTCGGGCTGACGTACGTCGCCAAGACCGAGGGGACACCCGGCTTCGGCAGGTACTGGCCGGCCGCGCTCCTCTTCCTGCCCGCCGTGTTGTTCCTAGGGCGCGTGCCGCTCTTGTGGTCGTTGTTCCTCCTGCCGATCTTTGTCGGGTGGGTGGCGTACAGCACCTCGTTCATCTACAGCAGGGCGAACCGCAGCATCGGCCGGGCGGTGGGCCAGCTCATCGCGGGCGTCGCGCTCCTCGACTCGCTAGTCCTCGGTGCGTCAGGCTCCGGAGTCGGGGTGGCGCTCGCCCTGCTGGCGTTCGCCGCGACACTGTTCTTCCAACGCTACGTAAGGGGGACTTAGACATGCGCAAGACCGCCGTCATCAACGCCGTGGGTCTGACGCCCAGCCTGCTGGGTCCGTCGACCCCGAGCCTCAAAGCGTTCGCGGAGGGAGGGGCGCTGGCCACGGTATCGCCGGTGCTGCCCGCCGTGACCTGTTCGGTCCAGGCGACGTACCTCACGGGCAGGTACCCCGACGAGCACGGCATCGTGGGCAACGGCTGGTACTTCCGAGACGAGTGCGAGGTCAAGTTCTGGCGGCAGTCGAACAAGCTCGTGGGGTGCTCCAAGGTTTGGGATGTAGCGCGCTCCATGGACCCATCATTCACCTGTGCCAACCTGTTCTGGTGGTACAACATGTACTCCTCAGCAGACTATTCGGTCACGCCGCGTCCCATGTACCCCGCGGACGGCAGGAAGATCCCCGACATCTACACGCAGCCCGATGGGTTGAGGGCGCAGTTGCAGGCGGAGTTGGGACGGTTCCCGCTGTTCAACTTCTGGGGACCGAATACCTCGATAGGGGCCACGCGCTGGATCGCGGAGGCCGCCAAGTGGGTAGACCGGCGCCACGATCCCACGCTGTCACTGGTATACCTGCCGCACCTCGACTACTGTCTACAGCGCCACGGCCCGGACCTGCGGAAGGTCGCGGGGGATCTGAAGGAGCTGGATGCCGTCTGCGGCGACCTGATTGATTACTACGAGGCGCGCGGCACGCAGGTCATCATCCTGTCGGAGTACGGCATTACCCCGGTGTCCGAGCCGGTGCACCTCAACCGGGTGCTGCGGGAGCACGGGCTGCTCGCGATCCGCGAGGAGCTCGGCCGGGAGTTGCTCGACGCGGGTGCGAGCAAGGCGTTCGCGGTCGCGGACCACCAGGTGGCGCACGTCTACGTGAACGACACGGCGCGCCTGCCCGAGGTGCGTGCGCTACTGGAGGCGACGGACGGCGTGGAGCGAGTGCTGGACGATGAGGGCAAGCGTGAACACCATCTCGACCATCCGAGGTCCGGGGATCTGGTCGCGATTGCCAAGCCCCACGCCTGGTTCACGTACTACTACTGGCTCGACGATGATCGAGCGCCCGACTTCGCGAGGACCGTGGACATCCACCGAAAGCCGGGCTACGACCCCGTGGAGCTGTTCCTAGATCCCGATATAAAGCGACCGAAACTGAAGGTGGCTCGGACGCTCCTCAGGAAACAGCTGGGATTCCGTTACCTGATGGATGTCATCCCTCTGGACGCCTCGCTCGTGCGCGGCTCCCACGGCGCGCTGCCCGGCTCGCCCGGCGAGGCGCCGGTGTTCATCACGCGGCGGGCGGACCTGCTCGATGCGGAGCAGGTCGACGCTACCGACGTCTTCGGGCTGACCCTGCGACACCTCGGTGCCGACGGTGCGGTGCGCGGCAATGCGAGTGGCTGAGCATCCACACGCTTCACGTGCTACAGGAACACGGATTGCGGGTTGGACTGAAGGACAAAAAAGGAGGACTTACGATGCGCACCCCTGAGGCGGCACAGCAGTTTGGCACGATTGGCACGAAACTGAGCCCGGAGGACTACAACTACAAGCACTTCCGCACCAAGCACTACCTGCTTGACGCGCAAGGGACTATGACGTCGCGGGGCATCCAGCCTGGAGAGGCGGCCCCGGACTTCGAGCTGCCCCAGGCCGGCGGTGGTCAGCTCCGGCTCAGCGACCTGCGTGGCAAGCCGGTGCTCCTGCACTTCGGCTCCTACAGC
>JACDAU010000183.1 GCA_013695265.1 Chloroflexia bacterium | reverse complement strand
AACTGGACCTGCCGACCGGCGGCATGGAGGAGAATGGCGGACCGGTCGCGTACGGCACTAGCCTCTCGCCCGGCGACCACATAGTCGAGGGCGCGGCTGACTTCCCTGGCCCGGCGGACGATTTAGGCGGGAACAGTTTGGAAACACGAGCGGGCCGAGGCATCCCGGACGAGAACCAGTAGTGTAGTACGTGGCGGTCCGTTGAAACAGTGCGGGGCTCCGATTGTACTCGGAGCCCCGATGGCTGGAGCGGGAGACGAGATTCGAACTCGCGACCTCTTCCTTGGCAAGGAAGCGTTCTACCACTGAACTACCCCCGCGTTTGCCTGGAGCGGGCACCGGGAATCGAACCCGGGCCAGATGCTTGGGAAGCACCTATGATACCATTTCACCATGCCCGCCAACGGCAAGGGAACGTTTCGCCCCCACAGCGATGGAATTATAAAGCGGCGCGGGTATCGGTGTCAAGTGACGAAACGCCCCTCCGCCTGTCAGGAGTTGGCTCTTGTCCCAGCCGCCGCAGCAGCCGGACCCAGCCGATCTGTCCCCGCCGAAAGCTGCGCAGCCGCAGAAACTCGTTCGGTGCATGAATCCGCTCGTCATCGAGGCCGAACCCGAAGCTGACTGTAAATGCGTCCAGCTCGCGCTGGAAGATCGCACAGACCGGAACGGTACCGCCGCTCCTTGTGAGGTACGGTTGCACCCCATACAGCTCCGAAAGCACATCCGCCGCCGCTCGGTTGCCCCAGTGATCGTGCGGGATGAGATAGGCGGCGCCGGAGCCGGGAAGGGGCCGGGTCTCCGCCCGTATCCCTGATGGGGTATGCTGCTCGACGTGCGCAGCGATCACCTCGAGGATCCGCGCGGGATCCTGATCGGGCACCAACCGGCACGTTATCTTCGCGTGCGCCTCGCTCGGCAACACTGTCTTCGAGCCCTCACCCTGGAAGCCTCCCCAAATACCGTTTACCTCGAGCGTCGGGCGCACCCACACGCGCTCCAGCGGGGTATACCCCTCCTCGCCAGAGAGTTGCTCCACGCCGACCGACTGCGCGTACTCCGAGGTGTCGAGCGGCACCCGAGCGATGGCCGCTCGCTCCTCATCTGATACCGGCTTGACGCCGTCGTGAAAACCGTCAACCGTGATCCTGCCGTCTTCGGTGCGCATTGAGTCGAGGATATAGGCCAGCGCGTGGATGGGATTTGCGACCGTTCCGCCGTAGATGCCCGAATGGACGTCTGTGGCGGGACCGTACACGTCGATCTGCAAGCCCGCCAGTCCCCGCAAACCGAGCGTGATCTGCGGCTGCTCCTCGGACCATTGACCACCATCCGCGCTCACGACCAGGTCACACGCGAGGAGCTCCTGATTCACCGCGACGAACTCCGGAAGTTGCGGGCTGCCGATCTCCTCCTGACCCTCGATCAAGAACTTGAGGTTGACCGGGAGGCTGCCCTCGGTGCGAAGCAGTGCCTCCACACCGAGGATGCACTCGAGCAGGTTGCCCTTCATATCCGACGCGCCTCGGGCGTACATTCGGTCGTCGCGGACCTCGGGCTCGAAGGGGGATGAGTCCCATAGGTTGATGGGATCAACCGGCTGCACATCAAGGTGACCGTATATCAGGATGGTCGGTCCCTCGGCACGGTGCAGCCACTCCGCGTACACAACAGGATGCCCTCCCGTCGGCACAACACGGGCAAAGTCCATTCCGGCGACCCGCAACCGATCGGCCACCCACTCCGCTGCGCGACGCACGTCCTCGTCGTGCTCTGGCAGCGCCGATATACTCGGTATACGCAGAAGGGCTTCCAACTCATCGAGGGATACCGCCTCGCGCGCTTCCAAATGTTCGTCCGCCGTCATATAGTTGTCCTCTCGTTTATCACTCCACCATCGCTTCATCACAAGAAACCTGCGGCGGCAGGTGTGGGCGTCATACCACGAAACGACCGTCACCGGACGTCAGAGGGAGCGAGCGCAGTCGCACACCCGTGGCGTCGAAGATCGCGTTCTCCACGGCCGGAGCGACCCCGATGATGGGCGTCTCCCCGGCGCCCGCCGAGTCGAGGTCCTGGCGATCCAGCAGAACGACCTCTATCTCGGGCACATCCGCGAATCGCGGCACCCGGTATCGGGAGAATCGATCGCTCAGGATCGTGCCGTTATCGAACCGGACCTGCTCAAAGAGGGCTCCACCAAGCCCCTGGATGATCGCCCCTTCATTCTGCTGTCGCACCGCGTCGGGGTTGAGGATTGCCCCGCACTCGAACGCCTGCACCACCCGGACCACCTTGATCCGGCGGCTCGCCTGATCGACTGCAACTTCGGCGCACGTTGCCACATAGCTGTTTTTCTCCGTGCCGCAGGCGATGCCGAAGCCCTGACCAGGGGATCGTGGTCTCGCGCCCCAGCCGAAGCGCGACGTGGTGGCCTCCAGCACGGACCGCAGCCGTCCCTCGCGGATGTTCCGAAGGCGGAAGGCGAGGGGATCCAGGCCGGTCGCGTGTGCAAGCTCGTCCATGTGCGTTTCGCGGGCGAAGTGGTTTGCTGTGGCGGCCAGGGCGCGGTACGATCCCTCTCGGAGCGGCGACTTCGTTGGCTGGAAGGCGATCCGCTGGTTCGGGACCGCGTACGGCGTTCTGATGCCTGCCGAGCCAGAATTGTAATTGTGGAACTCCCACGCGGTAAGCGAGCCATCGGACCGCACCCCGCTTGCTACATCGATAACTGCCGCCGGGCGGCCATACGCCTGCGTGAACTCCTCCTCCCGAGTCCATACAACCTTCACCGGCTTGCACACAGCCCTGGCCAGGCGCGCCGCCTCCACCGCCGCCTCACCGGTGTGCTTGCCACCATAACCAGATCCTGTATCCGGGACGATCACGCGTATTCGCTCCTCGGGGATATCGAGCGCGAGCGCGAGCTCACCGCGGACGCCGAACGGACGCTGGGTGCCAGTCCAGACCGTCAGCTTCCCGCCAGTCCACTCAGCAATTGCTGCCCGTGGCTCGGGCGGTGCGTGCGCGATGTAGGCGGCGGTGTAGGACGCACAGAGTGTCAGATCAGCCTCGGCCCGGCCCACCTCCAATGCGCCAGTTTCATCCACTGGCGGCTCGGCGACGCCGTCGGGCGGCTCGGCGGGGTGTGTCCGGAGGTACGAGAAAAGGTCATGGCTGGAGGGTTGTTCGAGACGATGCCACTCCGCCCAGATCACCGAGATCGCGCGAGCGGCCGTTGGAGCGTCCGGCGCCACGACGCCCACAAAGCCGCCCTCCCGAACGACCACCACATCCGGCATCGCGTCGGCCTCCGTCGTGTCAAGAGAACGCAGCACAGCGCCGGCTGCGGGAGGACGGAGAACCTTTCCGGCCAGCATGCCCGCCACGGTCCGGTCGGTGACGTATCGGTGTGCACCCGTGACCAGCGCGCGGCCCCGAACTCTGAACGGCGCGCTGCTTGTAGTGCGTTCGCGGGACGGGGTGACGGGCACCGCGTCATTGTAATGCTCCTCAATCTTCCGGTCCTGGGTCAGCGCCCCGAAGCCCACGGATTGCCCGCTTGCTTGGTGCAGGATCGTCCCGTCGGCGGCGTGCAGCTCATCGCGCGAAACCTGCCAGCGCTGCGCGGCCACGTCCAGGAGCAGTTCGCGGGCAGATGCCGCCACGATGCGCAGATGTGGCGCCATTATCGGCGTCGTGCGGCTGCCGAACGTGCCCGGATCAAATGGGGTGAGGTCGGTGTCGCCCATCACCAGATCGACTCTCTCGATAGAGACGCGTAACTCCTCGGCGACGACCTGTGCCAGCGAGGTGCGAATGTTTTGGCCGACCTCGACCTTGCCCGTGTACACCGTAATCATTCCTTCAGCGTCGATGTGCAACCAGTCACCGATCCTCGGCATGGCCGATTCGCTCGACAGCGGCCGTTGACCAGCGCCCGATTGACCAGCGCCCGGCTCGGGGCCAGGTCTGGTCCTCGTGTCCCGGTCCTCGTTCATCGAGGAACCTCCAGCCCAGCACGCACCGAAAGCTGCTCCGCAGCCTGCTGGATCGCCTGCACGATCCGGGGATAGCATCCGCAGCGGCAAATGTTCCCCTGCATGTGCGCGACAATCTCCGGTTTGGTCGGCGCCGAATTGTGCTGAAGGAGTGCCCAGGCGGACATGATCATGCCCGCAGTGCAGTAGCCGCATTGCAGCGCGCCATACTCCAGGAACGCCTGCTGGAGGGGATGCAGCTGGCCGTTTTCCGCCAGCCCTTCAAGTGTGCGTATCCGCTTGCCGGTTACCGCACCGACAGGAGTGACACAGGCGCGGCACAACTCGTCATCTACGACCACGGTGCAGGTGCCGCACTCCCCCTCGCCACAGCCGATCTTCGCGCCGGTCAGTTCTAAATCGTCCCGCAATACGAGCAGTAGAGGCCTTTCAGCGTCCGGACTGACCCGGTGAATCGATCCATTGACAGACAACGCCAAGACGCTCGACACGCAACACCTTTCTACTATTGGGACCGCCCATTCCAAACGCTCCGCCTGGCGCACCATCACCTGGGCCAGTAGGAGGCGTACCACGAATGAGACGTATGAGCACAGCGCTTGCCAAGGCGGGCGCCGCCCGAAGTTCGGATACCGGGTCGCCGTGCGCTCCCAACAACGGCAACCGCGCGCTAAAATACGATCAGCGCCGCCGATGCACACGGAGACCGATCAAGCCGTGATGGCGTAACAGGAGGAAGGCCAAAGTGCAACGCTACGTGTTCAAGCGGCTAATCAGCCCCACCATGGACCGGCTCGACTCGGAGACGTGGCACGAGCGCGCGCGGCAGGCATTGCACCAGGCGGAGGCCAGTTCTCCGGCGCTGGCCCTGGTCGAGCGCTGCGCAGATCTCGGCGGCAGAGTGCGAGACGATCGGCTGAAGGTCACGCTCGCGGGGGTCAAACTGGAAAACCCGGTCATGGTGGGCGCCGGCTGGGACAAGGCGGGCACGGCCGTGCGGGGCCTCTTCTCGCTTGGTTTCTCCGGTGTGGAAGTCGGTTCCGTGCTGGAGCGTCCCCAGCCGGGCAACCCGAAACCGAGACAGTTCATGCTGGCGCCCGGTGTGGCGCTCAACCGCCTCGGGTTCAACAGCCCCGGCGCGACGGTGGTCGCTCGCAACCTCGAAGCATACGCAGGCACCGGTATCCCGATAGGTATCAGCCTCGGCAAGAACCGTGAGGTCGAGCCGCGAGACGCGGCGCACGCGCACGCAGTGGTCGCCCAGTTACTGTACCGCCACGCCGCATACTTCGCGATAAACGTTTCCTCACCGAACACCCCCGGCCTGCGGCAGTTGCAGGACCGCGGACCGCTGACAGAGATCGTGCAGGCGGTGCGCGCCACGGTGCGGGAAATGGGTGGGCGCGCGCCGATGTTCGTGAAGATCGCGCCGGACCTCTCCCTCGAAGCGGTTGACGACGTGCTCCAGGTCGCACTCGATAACGGCGTCGCTGGAATCATCGCGACGAATACCACCGACAACCCGGAAATAAAGGGCAGGTACGGGGAGTACTGGCGGATGCAACCCGGTGGCCTCAGCGGGGACGACGCGGAGTACCGGCGGATGTCCACCGCGATGGTCGCGCACATCAGGCGGGAGGCGGGTGACCACTTGGAGATCATCGGGGTAGGCGGCGTGAGGGACGCAGCGAGCGCGCTGGAGAAGATGATCGCGGGGGCGCGGGCCGTACAGGTGGTGACTGCTATTCGCGGGGAAGGGCCGAGCGTCGCTACGCACATCAATCGGGGCATCTTGCGCTGGATGGAAAAGGAGGGCGTCGGGAGTCTGCGGGAGATCGTGGGCGCTGCGGTGTAATACGCAATGCGTTTGAACACTACTGCATCTCATCCCGAACGCAGTGAGGGATCCGTAACCCCAACCACGGATTCCTCGTAGACTCGGAATGACAGATGCACTTGCATTCAGCCGCAGTTGGTATAAGTTGGCATCACGTCGCGGTGTGCGATCCGTCTTGTCCTGCGGCCAGTTCGTCCAGCCACGCTCGATCTTCTACGCGCAGAAGTGACTGGTTGAACAACTGCACGAGGCAAAAGAGCACCTGCACGGCCCCGCAGCCAGCAATGACCGCGCCGAACGCCCCGCCCAGCACCCCCGAAAGCCCCGAGGCGACGGGCAACGTCCCCTCCCCGATTGGCCGCCGCACGGCGAACACGCGCCCCTGCATCTCGTGCGGCGTTTGCGTCTGCCAGATCGTCTGTGCACGGGCGTGCAGGAACGGTCCCATGAAACTGAAGACGAGGAGCGTCAGCGCGCTCAGATACAGCGAGGAGGACAGCCCAAGGGCGACGGTCGCCAAGCCGCCCAGGATCATCGGTACGAGGACACCGCGGATCCGGTGCCGCTTCAGCCCGCCCCAGACACTGACGATGATTCCCGCCGCGACCCCACCAACCCCATCCGCGGTGCCGAGCAGCGCAAGGGCGGATTCGTAGCTGAACCCCCGCGACGCCAAATCGGCGGCGAGGGTGGACTTGAGCAGGAGCGGTTGCAGGATGATCGCGGGCGTGGCGTTCAGGTTGGCGAATGCAAAAGCGGCGAGCAGCCACAACAGCGGAGGCCGGTGCCAAATAAAATTGAACCCGCTGCGAACATCGGTCCGCAGGCTGTGGTGGACGTGCTCGCCGGTCGCATTGCCCAGTGGCGAGGGGACGGTGAGGAAGAGCAACACCGTCGTGGTCGCGAAGAACGTTAAGCCGTCAAGCGCGAGCGCGAGCGCCGTGCCGTCCTCGAAGCTCCCAATGGCGTGCCGACCCTTCCCGGCACTACTCCCTGCCGCGCCAGCCCCGGCAGGGCAATCAGCGGCGAGCGCGGGCGCGAGCAGCAACGACAGGTTCTGTGCCGTCGACATCATACCGTTGGCCCGTTGGAGCAGCCGTGCGGGAACCAGCATCGCGTACGAACTGTCGAAGGCCGGGTAATGGAACCCACCGAGCCCGGAAGAGCAGGCCAGCAGAGGCAGCAGTATCCAGAGGCGCAGCGACCCCGTCGCCAGCAGCGCCGTCAGGAGCAGGCAGAGACTGCCATTCGTGATTCCACGAAGAGCATGATGCGCTTGCGGTCGTGGCGGTCCACCCAGGCCCCGGCGAGTGGTGCGCCGAAAATGGCTGCCAGCCCGTATGCCAGGCTCGTTGTGGCGAGCGCGAACGCCAGAGC
>JACDAU010000161.1 GCA_013695265.1 Chloroflexia bacterium | reverse complement strand
CCCCCGTTGCGGGATGCGTGTTGCTCGATGATCCTCGGCGCGCCGGTCCCCGTATCGACGATGTACGCGAGGTAGCGGAACCTCCGATCCGCAGGGTCGGGATGTTGTCGCTCCATCCCCGGCCAGTTGCTCAGGTCCAGGTCGCCGCGCACCACAACCAGAGCGTGGTGCGGATCAGCGGGGTCCGTTTCCGGGCGGGGGCAGGCGCCCAGGCTCAAGAGATCCGCCAGGGTGAGGTCGCGGGCTAGCGCGCCTTGGGGGACACCGCTCACGGCGCGGTAGTCCGCTGTCGTCCACTTCAGCGCGTTCGCGGATACCGCGTCGCGCGTGGTCGCGTCAAGAGGAGTCAGGAGTGTCCCGGCTGGCTCGCCGGAGCTTCCCCGGCTCAGGATCAGGATCGCAACGCCCGCCACCAGCAACGTCCCCACAGCGAGCAGCCACCCGGCAGATCTATACGACAAGCTCCCCAGGAACCTCAACATCCCGCCCCTACTGGTTGCGCCCAATCCGCAATGGTGGTGCAAGTATACGCTGGTCTCGTTTTCCCCGCAACGGGGCGATGCACGGCACGTCCGAGATCGTTTGCGTTTGGCAGTTAGGTTCGCTGTGAGCGGCGGCGTTAGAGCCGTGGGCGTGGCATTGAGCTCTCGGCAAGGGCGCGGTAGCGGGCTGTGCGGGCGTTCAGTTGAACGCCGCTACGAGCGGCGAGGCGGATCGATCGGTCTGCTCATCGCCGTACTGGCTGCGCCCGCTGACTGAAACGACGTTTGGCTGCAAGGTATGCGGTGGCCTTGCCGCGTCGGCCCTTATGACGAGTCGCGGTGTAGGGGGAGCACGTAGGACCGCGGACCACCCCGCGCGCGGGAGAGCTCGGAGCCGCGCACCAGAATCACGCACTTCTCGTGAGCGTGCGGGTCGCTCTCCCCGGCAAGCACGGACTCGCTCTCCAGCCGAGCGTACCCGTGTGCCTCCAGTTCGGCGAGGGTCCGCTGTGCGCTGCGGAACGCGATCAGCTTGCCCGGTGCGACCGCCAGCACGCACGCCCCGCCCCACCACTGCTCGCGCCGCTGCTCCAGCGGGTTCTCCCCGCCACAGCTCACGGGCCGAAGCCGCACGCCGAGCGCCTCCCCTAGTGGCCCCAGCAACTCCGGCGGGCGGACGCTCTGTGTTTCCCCGCCGGGACGAAACGTGACGTGCAGCACGTTCACGCTCTCCGGCCCATTGCCGAACAGCGAGGGCGGAAACACGAGGCACTCGTCGTGGCTGAGCATCGTGAGCACCGTGTCCAGATGCTCGATTGGCTGCGGCAACTCCACGATGAAGAGGTGGGTCTCGGTTTGCGCGTGCTCCCCCAGCCACCCAGTGAGCTTGCCAATGGCCTCCGCGCCCGTGCGCGCGCTCTGTCCCACGACGACGACATTGGGCGCGGGCTGCACGATGTTCCCGCCGTCGAGCGAGTAGAGCGGGACGTTTGGCATCTCCAGGTCATCGACCAGCCAGTTCGACCAGTCCAGATCCGAGAGCATTCCGGAGTACTGGAGTATAAAGCGCCACAACAGGTTCTCCCGCCGGCGAACGGGCACCGCGTTCCACGCGACGAACAGGTGGTCGTGCACCACGGCGGCAAGGTCGCGGACCAGCATAAGGTTCGGCAGCGGCGGCAGGTGGTAGAGGTTATGGTTCAGGAACTCGCTGACGGATGCATCGGAGCGCACCAGCTCCCCGTGAATCAGCCGGTCGGTGGCAGCCTGTACGCCGCCGTTGCCGCCGTTCTCATTGAACTCCAGGAGGCGCTCCTGCTCGCGGGGCTCCAAGCCTTCGATCTGCGCGACCGTCTGCAGCAGGCGCAACCGGTCCATCGAGTTCGCCCGCGTCAGTGCATCCGAGAGCAAGTCGCGAAATTGCAAAACCTCGACGTCGAAAACATCGCGCAAGAGTGCGACGAGGGTGTCGTGCTCGCGGGTCGCATAGCGCTCATACAGAATATCGTTGAAGCCAAACTCCCGCTGGTTCGCGGGAGAAACGTGGCTGATCTCGCGGCCGGGTGTGTGGACGACGACCTTGTGCAGGAGCCCCGTCTCGGAGCCCACGCGTGGCGCCGGCACCGGCTACATCACCTCCGGGGCGGGGATACCCACGAGCCGCAGCGCGTTCGCGATCGTCACCCGCGTCGCGTCCACGAGCGCGAGACGCACGTTCTGCACGTCCCCTTCCGCGCGCAGCACCGGCGACTC
>JACDAU010000139.1 GCA_013695265.1 Chloroflexia bacterium | reverse complement strand
GTGCTCTACACCCTGCGGCTCACCGCAAACGTCGAGGTAGCGACCACCCCACCGACGGTGGCGACCCTCGGCCCCGATCCGGAGCCGACAGTCCTGCAGGTCGCGACGGATGTGCCCGCCACTTCCGCCCCAGCGACCACGGGAGCGGCCACCGCGATCGCGTCCACGGACGAGGAGACGCCTCAACCTGTGAAACCCACCGCGCGGCCCGTCCGTGTGTACCTGATGGACCCGAAGCGCTCGCGGGCGACGTACAAGGTAGACGAGGTTCTGCTGGAGAATAACCGCTTGGAATCACCGGTGGGCGTCACGCGAGCTGTGGCGGGGGAGATACGAGTCAACCCCGACAATCCGTGGGCGACGCGAATCGGGGAGATCGCGGTGGACATCAGCCAACTCGAAACCGACCAGCCCCGGCGCGACAACGCGATACGGCGTCAGTGGCTGGAGTCCGCGAAATATCCTATCGCTCGCTTCAGGAACGCGAAGCTTTCCGGGCTGCCAGCGCGCGTCGAAGAGGGCAAGCCCTTCATGTTCGAGATGACCGGCGACATGATGATCCGCGAAACAACGCGCAAGCAGACATGGTCCGTAACCGCCACGCTCGACGGCACGACGCTGCGGGGAATGGCGTCGACGGGCATCAAGATGACCCAGTACGGGGTGGACCCACCGAACATTCCCGGCTTTGTGCGCGTCGAGGACGAGGTGGCGCTGACTTTGGATTTCGTCGCAATAACGGGACGGTAGACCCAACAAGTAGGAAACCATGATGAAACGGGGTGCGTAGTAACGGGTACGCGGAGTGTGTTGCTCCCCGAAGAAAGGTACCCATGCATACCCTGTTCGACCGATTCGACCGACTTGACACCCGGATGAACGGATGGCTGGTCACACACAGTATCTCGCTCCTGCGGATCAGTCTTGGCCTGATCTTTCTCGCCTTCGGCGTCCTGAAGTTCTTTCCCGGCGTGAGCCCGATCGAGGACCTCGCCACGCGCACGACGGACGCATTGAGCTTCGCCATGCTCCCTCCAGGCGTGGGCATGACGATCATTGCAACCATGGAATGCGCCATCGGGCTCTGTTTCATCACGGGTCGGCTTCTGCGCATCGCGGTATGGCTGATGGGGGCGCAGATGCTCGGCGCGATGTCTCCTCTGGTGCTCTTCCCTGGCGAGCTCTTCTCCGGTCCCTCCCACGCCCCCTCGCTCGCGGCGCAGTACATCATCAAGGACGTGGTGCTCGTCGGCGCGGGCCTCGTGATCGCCGCGACGTGGAACGGCGCGCAGATCGTCGCGGAGCCACGGAGCATGCGCAGCACGCTCCGGGCCGCCGCCCCCAAAGTGATGCGCAGGACGCCCACGGAGATGCAGCCGACGGCCCAGCGATAGCCCCCGAGGCACCGCACGAGCCGGACACAGGGGCGCGGACGATGCTGCCTGCGTTCGCTCATCGGGCAGATCCTAACCGTTGCTGCATCATACAGGGTCGCCATCGCGCGACTGTTCGACGCGCGGCGGTCCCTGCCTGATACGGGCGCGGACGTCCTCCGTACCGTTCGGCTCCGACCACATCGCCTCCAGCCACCAGGTCACACCCCGCTCCGCCCACGCGCGTACGGCGGACGCGGTTTCCTGGGGATCGCCTCCCCTCGGGCTGCCCTCCATCACAACGTCGAACGGCGTATCCAGGCCGCGGTGCTCCTCGACGAACGCTCTCATAGCCCGGAGGTCATCGGGCGTCCACTCGTCGGATACGAGTATCCCGTCGCACCGGAGCACCCGCCGCATCGACTTCATCCGCGGCCATGCGGCGACCACCCAGATCGGGACGCGCGGGCGCTGCACGGGGGTGGGGTCAAGCGTCGCGTCGCGCAGGTGGTAGAACTGGCCGTCGTACGTGAACGGCTCGCCGGACCACAGGCCGTCGATCACATCCAGCCCCTCGTCCATTAGCTGTGCCCGCACCTTGCGGTCGATCACCTCACCCGTTCGTGTGGCGCCCGCGGCCCATTCCGGGTCGTGTACCGCCCCCAGCCCGATCGGGAGCACCGCCCGTCCGCCGGAGAGTTGATCGAGGGTAGCGATGTCGCGGGCGAGGAGCCAGGGTCTGCGCCACGGCAGGGGATGCAGCACGGCGCCAAGCCGGATGCGTTCTGTGTGCGCCGCGATGGCCCCGAGCGTCACCCACGGACTCACACCCCAGTCGCCGTCCCAGTAGAACACCGCGTCCCAGCCCGCCGCCTCGGCCTCCCTGCCGAGCTCCACGATGTCGCGGACACCGCCGCCGGGGATAATAAAGCCGTATCGCATCAATTCCTCCTCCCTCGCCACTGCCCGCGCGATATCGCGGGATGCCCGTAGCCTCCATCATACACCGGGGCGAATGACAATCCCCGTCATGGTTGCCGCGTCCGGTCGCCCAACCCCCGGCGCGATGGAAGCGGACGCAGGCAGGGACCTGGTGAAGCACGGCCCAGTCGGGATGCCAGGCGGCACGGAGTGTTTCTCCCGCGCGACGAAGCGTGGTACCCTACGTGCGAATTACGGCCGGGTCGACAGATGGGCGATGCCCGAGGAGGAGTGCTATGGAACGGTGACAGCTCGGCGGGACAGGGGTTGAGGTGCCGATACTCGGCTACGGCACGGCGACGCTCGGGCACATCGAGAAGGACGTGCCGATCGATGCCGCGGTGGCCACGCTCAACCACGCGATTGACCGGGGCGTGACGTACCTCGACACCTCGCCCGACTACGGCAGCGAGCCCATCGTCGGGGAGGTGATGACGCGGCGGCGTGATGAGGTGTTCCTCGCCACAAAGTGCAACCTGCGCACCCGCGACGGCGTGCTGAAGGACATCCACGCCTCGCTGGAACGGCTGCAGACGGACCACGTCGACCTGCTGCAGATCCACGCGGTGAACACGCACGCGGACCTGGTGGCCGTGCTCGCGGCGGATGGCTCCATCCCCGGCGTGGAAGAGGCGAAGCGCCAGGGTTTGTGCCGATTCGTCGGCATCACCGGCCATGCCCGTCCGGACGTGCTCGCCCGCGCGATACAGGGGTATCCCTTCGACACAGTGCTCATCGCGCTGGGTGTCGCCGACCGCCTCGTTAGCAAGCCGGAGACGGTCTTCCTGCCGCTCGCCCGCGAGCAGGGGACGGGCGTCATCGCGATGAAGGTGCTGCTGCACGGTGAGATCGACCGCCGGGATCTCGCGCTCCGCTACTCGCTGGGGCTGGAGGGCGTCTCGCTCGCAATCGTCGGGATGAAGGACGAG
>JACDAU010000125.1 GCA_013695265.1 Chloroflexia bacterium | reverse complement strand
TCATCGGTGTGACTCCCAGCTCGCCCGGCGCGAAGCGCTCGAAGATCTTCTGCGCGTCGTACGTGCCGTAGTAGTTGCCGACGCCCGCGTGGTCGCGCCCCACGATGAAGTGGGTGCAGCCGTAGTTCTTGCGCACCAGCGAGTGGAAGATCGCCTCGCGGGGACCCGCGTAGCGCATCGCGGCCGGCAGCACGCCGAGCACGGTGCGATCCAGCGGATAGTAATTTTCCAGCAGCACCTGGTAGCAGCGCATCCGCACGTCCGCCGGGATGTCGTCGCTCTTGGTATCGCCGACGAGCGGGTGCAGGAGCAGACCGTCCACCAGTTCCAGCGCACACTTCTGGATGTACTCGTGCGCGCGGTGCACGGGGTTCCGAGTCTGGAAGCCGACGACGGTGCGCCAGCCTTTCTCGGCGATGACGGCGCGGGTCTGGGCCGGCGCGAGATTGAACTCGTCGAACTCGGAGGGCTTGCGGAGCAGCACCGTAACCTGACCCGCGACCAGGATCTCCTCCTGCGCGTACAGTGCGGCAACGCCGGGGTGGGCCTCCTCCGAGGTGCCGTACACGAGTTGCGCTTCGCGCTGCTTGTCGTAGGGGAACGTTTCCTCGACCTCCAGGACCGCGACCGGTTCTCCCTTGCGCACCAGCGCGACGCGCGCGCCTGCTTTGAGTTGCGCCGCCTGCTCGCGGCTGGTTGAGAGCGTGATTGGCAGGCTCCAGGCGATGCCGTTCGCGAGGTGCATGTCCTCGACCACCGTGGTGTAGTCCGCCTGGTTCATGAAGCCGGTGAGCGGGCTGAACGCGCCCACGCCGAGCAGGTCGAGGTCGGAATGCACGCGGCTAGTGATCTCGATCTGGGGTAGTCCGCCCACCTCCTGGGTCAGCGTGGCGACATCGTCCGCGGGGGCCATTCGGTTAATCAGTGCACCGCCGTGCGCGGGTATCGGTTGTTGCATCACTGCTTGCTATCTCCTGTACTTCGGGCGTGAGTGGCGAGCGCATCTCGCCGGGCAGAGGGGAAGTCGACGGTTACCTGCCTGCAGATACCGAGGTCGGTAGGTAACCGAGTTCTTCGAGGCGGCGTACCACCTTTTCCAGGCTCTCCTCGACCGACTCGGTCTCCGAATCGACGGTCACTTCCGGGTTTAGTGGCTCCTCGTATGGGTCGGAAACCCCGGTGAAGTTCGGCAGATCGCCGGCAAGCGCCTTGGCGTACAGCCCCTTCACGTCGCGCCGGGTGAGCTCGGGTATGGAGCAGCGCACGTACACCTCGACGAAGTTGCCGATTGTTTGCCGCGCTTCGTCACGCACCTCGCGGTATGGCGAGATCGCACTGGTGATAACCGCGACGCCGTTGCGCGTGAGCAGGTCGCACACGAACGCGATACGGCGGATATTCGTGTCGCGGTCTTCCTTGGAGAAGCCGAGCCCTTTGCTGAGGTTCGTGCGGATGACGTCGCCATCGAGCTTCTCGACCTTGAGTGCGCGATCGCGCAGGATCGGCTCTAGCGCGTCCGCGAGCGTGGTCTTGCCCGCGCCGGAGAGCCCCGTGAACCAGATCGTAAATCCCTGCTGTTCCAAAATGATCGTATCTCCCTTGCTGTTTGATAATCGATGATCAGCGTTGGTGACGGAACTCGCGGCGTCGTGGCTTACCGGTGCAAGCCGCACTCGACCTTCTTGCTGTCGCCCCAGCGGCCTGCCCGGCCCTCCTCGTCTTCGCCGACCTTGCGGGTGCAGTTGGTGCAGCCGATGCTCGGGTAGCCCTGATCGTGCAGCGGGTTGTATGGTACGTCGTGCTCAAAGATGTATTGCCACACCTGCTTCTCGTCCCAGTGCGCGAGCGGACTAATCTTGTACAGCCCAAACTTCTCGTCCCAGCCAACGGGCTGAACGTTGCGCCGGGTGCTTGCCTGATCGCGGCGCAGGCCGGTGATCCAGGCCGCCTTGTCGGCGAGTGCCTGCTTGTTTGTTTCGACCTTGCGCATCGCGCAACAGAGGTCGGGGTTGCGCTTCCACAGCTCGTCCCCGAATTGCTCGGCCTGCTGCTGCGGCGTGATCCCCGGCTGATACTCGACGGGGCGGATATGGTATCTCGCCATCGCGACGTCGCGGGTCTTGAGGGTTTCCGGGAAGAGGAAGTGCGTATCAATGTAGAAGATTTCGATGCTGGGCTTGATCTTCACGCTCATATCGAGGAGTGCCATACCGGAGATGCCACCAAAGGAGCACGCGAGGGTCAGGTCATCGCCATACTGGTCCGCTGCCCACTGGATGATCTCCTGCGGGGTGCTTGACGCGAGTTGCGCGTTGAGAACGTCGAGTTCCTCGCCGGTGGGCTTTTGCAGTTCCTGTACAGCCAAATGACACGCTCCTCTTGATTTCAGTCAGTGTTAATTGTAGTAACAATCGCGGCACCAAGTCTATGCCCCGTAGCATACAATCAATAATATGATTATCCGAACAATAACAGTTACTTATAAAGACACGGGTGCGCTCTGCGGGGCCATTTACGGCGATGAGCAAGAGGATTGAGCCTCCACGTCGGCCAGAGGGCGGGCTGCGGCCCGTGGGCAGGCACGGAGACCATCTGGTCCAACTAATTCACCTTCAGTTTCACAATGCCCCAGTATCTGTCAGATTTGCTGGCGTGACAGCGACTGCTTTGGCTGCCCCTCTGCGTCGGAGTGGTTACCTGTTCGGCAGATCACGCAGCCCACCGTTGTCGTAAAGCCGCTCAACCCCTGTGCAATCGCCATTTAGTTGGACCAGATGGCACAGAGAACCGCCCCTACGGGGCCCATCCTTAATGCTCACTGCTGTAAGCGGTACTTTATTCACTTGGGGAGAAAGGTTCTGGGTGGCTGTCGCGGTTCAATAGTACAGCGGTGGTCGTAGATTGACTGATCACAGATGACAAGTACTGCTTCGTGCGTGGAGCAACTCTCCCACTGAGGGGGCGGCGACCGCCAAAATGTACCACGAGTGTACATCGAGGAGGTAGCTGTGAAGCATAAGTCGAGAG
>JACDAU010000120.1 GCA_013695265.1 Chloroflexia bacterium | reverse complement strand
TCCCCATAGCGCCTTCGGAGAGTCGATCATCTGCATCATCCAGTTGGCGAACTCCGGGTATCCCGCGTCCTGGAGATAGAAGCCCCGGCCATCACCGCCGTCCGTCGTATCCGGGATGCGGATCGTGCTCGTGATGACGGGACCGTGACCACCATCGATGACGCGCGGCAGGCGTCGTCCGTTGGAGACATCCGCGCACTTGAGCGCCCAGGATAGCAGGTCGCCGTTCCCGCAGAACCGCTCGCCAAGCCGGTCGCTGATGCCGGGGAAGGCGCGGCGATTCTTGAGCAGCAGATACGTGGAGCCGAGCGTGCCTGCGGCGATCACAAGCCGGTCCGTGGTGAGCGTGCGTATGGGCAGCTCCGCAACCGGTGTGCCGGGTGCGCCTTCCGGGTCGTGCTGCACGTAACGCACGGTGTATCCACCGTCGTCGCGCGGCGCGAACGTCGTGACCTCACACAGGGTCCGTAACTCTGCGCCGAGGCGCTTCGCTTCCGAGAGGTAATTGTAGTCGAGCGTGTTCTTACTGCCGTAGTTACAGCCGATGTCACACTCGCCACAGAGGCGGCAGGTGTAGCGCGTGCGGCCGTGCAGGTTGCCGTGTTCCTCGTGGATCGGCTCGCCCGGAACCGGTTCCTCGTCCTCGTTCGCGAAGGTAACGGCGAGTTTCGGAAGGTGCCAGTCCAGTCCGAGCGTATCTGCGGCGTGCTTGAACGCCTTTGTCTTCGAGGTGCTCTCTGCATACGGGTACGTTTGACCGTTCAGCATCGACTCGACGCGGTCGTAGTGCGGGTCGAGGTCAGTGCGCGTTACCGGCCAGTACTCAGTCCCACCGTTCTGGAGGTCTTCCCGGACGAACCACTCCTCGTCCTTGCGGATCAGGACGTTCGCGTAGATGAGCGATCCCCCGCCGAGGCCGCTCGACACCACACTCGCCAGTCCGGAGAACGACCACACATTGAACATCCCGTACAACCCGCCGGTGGGATCCCAGAAGTTGCGCTTCATCCCAGCCGGGCTGCGAGGGAAGGAGTTCGGGGGATACGCCATGCCACGCTCTAGCACGCAGGCGCGCAGCCCCGCCTCCGCGAGCCGGTACGCCATCACGGACCCGCCGAACCCGGAGCCAACTATCACCGCATCGAAGTGCTCGTCGCTGGCACTCATCCGTGCGTTTCCTCCCTATGTGTCGCCCGTCCCGAGGAAATGTTCTTCGCCGCCGTGGTGATATGCTCCATCGCGAATTTGCGGAGCGCGATGCCGACGCCGTGTGCCCATCATAATACCAATCCCCCGACGAATCAACGCGAAGGCGGCCCGATGCCCACACAATCAGCGCAAGACATTGCCGGGTCGCTCTCGCAGCACCCGTTCCGCTTCCGCCACCAGCCGCCGGACGATCTCGCCCGCTGGCTCGACGGCATCGATCAGCCCTGCGGCGTTGCCGGCACGGGTCGGCGCGATGCTGCCGTCTCCCTGCGTCGTGGCGGCACGCACCTGGGCGGCGAGGTCGTCCCGGCGGGTGAGCACGTCGTGATCGCGTCCGTGCCACGCGTTCGTGAACGTGTTTCTGAGCACCCGGTCGCCGATGCCCCCCGGAAATGGAGCGCCGCTGACCAGGTCGTACGCTTTGGTCAGCACGGTATCGTCCGCGCTTGCCTCGATAACTTGCTGTTTCCCCCATGCCGGGGTGATCGCCTCCGCGCTTGCCACGAAGCGGGTTCCGATCCACGCGCCTTCTGCGCCCAGCATCAGCACAGCCGCCAGCCCACGGCCATCGGCGATGCCTCCAGCGGCGACCACCGGAATCCCGCCCGCCACGTCCACCACCGTAGGCACGAGGGGGAGCGTGCCGCTGTACCCCGTGTGCCCACCCGCCTCCGTGCCCTGGGCGGCTATAACGTCGACGCCGGCCCTTGCCACCGATACGGCACGCGCAACGGTCTGCACTTGCGCGAACACCATCACGCCCGCCTCGTGCGCAGCGGCAACGTAGGGCGACGGATCCGCAAACGAGTGGGCGATAGCCGCGACGCGTTCGTCCAGCGCGACCTGCACCAGCTCGTCCAGTCCGGGGAAGGAGGATATGAAGCCGACGCCGAAGGGCCGGTCGGTCCGCTCCCGCACGGCGCGGATCTGCCCGCGCAGCCAGTCGGGGCCATCGCCCGTTCCCCCGATGAGACCGAACCCGCCCGCCGCCGAGACGGCAGCGGCCAGTTCTGCCCGCGCCGCGCCCGCCATCGGTGCGCTGATAATGGGGTGCTTGATGCCCAGAAGATCGCAGAGTCGTGTGCGCAAGATTCACCAGCCCCTTGTTTCCACCTGCAAGCCGCTATGGTAGCAGCATTCCCCGTCCGGTGTTTGGGAAGGCGCGGGGACAGGGAGGCACGGTGTACGGTCCGGCTCTCCGTAGCAGCCCGGTGGCTGGGCAAACAAGGTGCACGCACGGAGACCTGCATCCTACACAAGGTTGGCACTGCCAGCACGCCGACTCGTTGAGAGACGGTGGCACCGGCGCACCCACGCGCCCGCGCCACCGCAGCGTCCACCAACAGAAACCGTTTCCCACCGGCCTGCGTGTGCCTCCCGGTTACCGCCTGCGAACCTGGACCACCTCGTACTCGGTTTCCGGCGTTGGCGGCGTGCCGAAGCGCGCGTTCACCGCGTACAGGCGCGAACCGTGGTTATCGATGGTGGTCGGCACCCGGAAGTTCTCATCGGTGATGTACTGTTCCACCGAACCGCTCTCCAGGTCCGGGGACAACCGCACGACCGCAATCTGGTTCAGTCGGTTCTGCACCACGTAAAGGTCGCGCCCGAGGAGCAGCAGGCCGTCGCCATTGAAGAGCTGCACGCCGCCGAGGTCGATACTCTCCGCGAAGCCGGTGTTCGGGTCAACGGTGTAGAGCTGGCCGAGCGTGCTGTTCACGACGATGAGCTGCTTGCCGTTCGGGGTGGCCTCGATCCCGTTCAGGTTGAACGCGCCCTCGATGAACTCGAACTCGCCGCCGAGCACGATAGTCTCGACCTCGCTCGCATCCGCGACGGTCCCATCCGGCGCGATCGGCACCCGATAGAGCACCGGACGGAACGAGTCGGTGAAGTAGGCGGCATCGCTGGTCACGACAACGTCGTTGACGAACGACCCCGGCGCGGTGAGTTGATACTCCGCAAGCAAGTCGCCGGTCTCGGTGTCATACACGTACGCCTGTCCGGTCGGGCCGCCCGCCACGTAGAGCCGCTGCCCGGAAGCGTCCGTCGCCAGACCGATGGCGGCCCGGCCACCGACCGGATCGACGAGCACATCGCCCTCACCAGTGCGCAGGTCGCCCTTAAAGA
>JACDAU010000028.1 GCA_013695265.1 Chloroflexia bacterium | reverse complement strand
CCATCGTCTCCACAGAGAGCATCCGAGGTTCCCACGCCCCCGCGCCGTACTTCAGCCTCCCCGCCTCCGCGTGCTCCGCGCGCACGTCATTCGCCGCCGAGCGCAACACGTAGCGCAAGTACCGCATCACCGACCCCCGCCGCCGGTCGTACGCAAATGGCCCCATGCCGAGCAGCAGCTCCCATCCCCGCTGCACCACGTCCTCCTCCAACGCCTTGGCTGCCAGGTCTGGCGCAACACGCTGGCTCACCCGCACCAACCGCCCGTGCAACCTGCGCGGCAGTTCCTCCCACGCCTCCGCATCGCCGCCAAGAAACAGCTCCAACAGCCGCCCATTACTCAGCCCCCACACCTCTCGCCGTATTTCCTTGTCCGTGCCCTCTATTCCCCGCCTCCTTGTCGCATCCCCCTCCTCTATCAACTGCGCCCGTCCGCTCCGGCGCTGTCATTCCGAGCGTGCGAGGAATCCGTGCTCGAGGTTTACGGATCCCTCACGGAGTTCGGGATGACATGCATCAAGGTTCAAGCGGATTGCGTATAGCATCTACCGAAACTGGTATGGTGGCGTGCTGACAAACGGCGAGCCGAGTATTGGGAGCAAGAACATGAACGTCCGGGTGCTGTTCTACACGCACAACCACTGAAGCCCATGCCGGGTGGTGAGAGAGTTTCAACCAGTACCGGCGTGTTCGCCTGTGCTTTCCTGGAGCGAAAAGTCAGTAGGAATGGGGGTTTCGAGCGCCAGCCTGTCCGTATCGTGTTCGTGTTTGCTCCCCTGTGTTGCCACGGTTGCTGTCAAGACTGCTGTCAAGCGATACAGGGTGAAGCAACGTGGACTCCGCTATTGTCCCTACCGCCTGAAGTGCCAAGCCACTTCTTCCAATAGGTGTCGCCTGCTCTCGAGGCGTATTGTGGCCTTCGCCGCACTACGGAGGTGGATCGAAACGTTGCCGACATCGGATACTGCACATCTTGTCGAGGATGAGATCGCGGGTTCGACTCCTTTCGGTTCAGTTCGTTCCCACAGCAGCCCCCCACTTGCCCGACGAGCATCGCGTCTCTCCATTAAGGCACCAACTATTGCAGAATACGACGCAGAAACCACAGATCACGGCTTAGTATCTCCGCTGAAAGAGCATTCAGGACTTTTATGGACTTCCACCCCTTCTTCCTCGGGTGTAGGGTACTTAGCTGGGGCATTCGCCGCCTTCTCGGCATGCTTGCCTTCCTACACCTATCACTTGCTTGGCAGCCCGATCTGCCGGTCCGCACGAAGACGCTCCCGTCGTCCGTTAGGGTGCACGGCGCTATCTTGGCACATTCTGCGTGCCTGACGGTGTAGAGTAGAGGATGTGTGGGGCGTCATCATCTTTCGATCGTCAGGCAGCTGATTGCCGATGCGGGTCCCGTCAGTATTCGTTCTGAGGTTTCTTTCGATGGTTTCCGATCCATCCGGTCACAACCCCGCCGCGAGCTACGCGGATCTGGGTGAGCTGCTAAGTGCCCACTTCCCCTCGGTATCCGCCCTTTCCCCTGTGGCCGCCGAGCCCGAGGCCGTTCGCGAGCTTCACCTCACCCCCGGCACGGTCATCTTGCGTGAGGGCGACCAGAGCGACTGCTTCTACTTCATTCTCGAGGGTGAGGTAGAGATAGCCAGGGCAATGGGCACACCCGATGAGGTCGTGCTCGGCATCAGGCGCGCGGGGGAGCCAGTGGGGGAGATGAGCCTGCTCACCCCTGAGGGGCGGCGCGGAGCCAGCGCACGCGCCCTTACCCCCGTTCGGCTGAGCGAGGTAACGCGTGCCGCTCTCGATGCTGCACTCGCCCACCAGCCCTCGCTCGCGATGGAGCTAGCACGCCTTGTGACGAGGCGCCTGCGAGAATCCGACGATGCCACCATCCGCTACTTAGGGGAGCGGAACCGGCAGCTCGCGACGGCATACGAGGAGTTGCAGGCAGCGCAGGCACAGTTGCTGGAGCGCGAGCGGCACGAGCAAGAGCTCCGCGTGGCCCGGCAGATCCAGCGTACGATGCTGCGGGAGAAGGAGCCGGAATTGCCTGGCTGGCAGATGGCGGCGTACTACCAGCCCTCCAGGGAGGTCGGCGGTGACTTCTATGACTTCCTCGAGCTCCCCGATGGTCGCCTCGGACTCCTGGTAGGGGATGTCTCCGGCAAGGGGACGCCCTCGGCCCTCGTCATGGCCAGCACACTCAGCGCGCTTCGGGCGATCGCGGGCGAGTACGCGTCTCCAGGTACGGTTCTGGAACGGGTCAACAGACTCATGGTGGACGGTACCACCACCAACATGTTCATCACGTGCCTGTTCGCCATCCTGGACCCAGAAAGCGGCAGGCTGCAGTTTGCGAACGCGGGCCACGATTTACCGTACTGGGCTCGGGAGGACGGAGTGGTTGAGCTGCGCGCCACGGGCATGCCGCTCGGGATGATGGACGGCATGCAGTATCCGGAGCACGAGGTGGTGTTAGAACCGTATGACATGGTGCTGTTCTGCTCCGATGGGGTGGTGGAAGCGCACAACTCCACGAGGGAGATGTTCGGCTACGAGCGGCTGCGTGCCACCTTCTGGCGCTACCGGGACGCCGCGTGCGAGAGCCTGCTGCAAGGTGTGCTGCAGGCCGTCGATGAGTTCACCGGCAGTCAGTCCGAGCAGGAGGACGACATCACCCTGCTTGCGCTCCGGCGCTCCAGGGCTTCCGCGGTGTAAGCCAAGGGGCTCGGGTTACCGTGAGGGCACCACAACTGTCCCGTGAACGCTGTCTCTGGTGGCTCTGGCTCGAGTGTTATAATCCCCGCAGGCTTGTTCGTCATCCCACAGGAGCCCGCCCATGTCCGATCTCCCTACCGGCACCGTGACGTTCCTGTTCACCGACGTCGAAGGCAGCACCGCATTGTGGGAGCGGGATTCCGAGGCGATGCGCCGCGCGACAGCGCGTCACGACGAGATCATTGGGGAGTGCGTGGAAAGCAACTCCGGCAGCCTGGTCAGGCCGAGGGGAGAGGGAGACTCTCGTTTTGCGGTCTTCGGGCGGGCCTCCGACGCGGTGGGCGCGGCCGCGAGTATCCAGAGCGCGCTGTACGTCGAGCAGTGGCCGACCTCAAAGCCGCTGCGGGTGCGGATGGCCATCCACACCGGAGAGGCAGAGTTGAGGGCTGCTGACTACTATGGCAATGCGGTGAACAGGTGCGCCCGGCTCCGCAGCGCTGCGCACGGCGGCCAGACGGTGCTTTCCAGCGTGACTCAGGAGCTGGTCCGGGATCACCTGCCCGGCGACGTCAGTCTGCGAGACCTCGGCAACCACCGGCTCAAGGACCTGGCCCGCCCCGAGAGGATCTTTCAGTTGCTCGTGCCGGGTGTGCTGTCGGAGTCCGCTCCACTCGAAACGCTGGATACGCACCCGAACAACCTGCCGGCCCAGCCCACCCTGTTCATCGGGCGTGAGCAGGAGCTGCGCCAGCTCTGTGATCTGCTGATGCGTGATGATGTTAGGCTGGTGACGCTCACCGGGCCGGGCGGAACCGGCAAGACGAGACTCAGCTTGCAGGCAGCTGCCGAGGTGCTGCACAGGTTCAAGGACGGCGCGTATAGCGTGGACCTCTCCCCGCTCTCCGAGCCGGAACTGGTACTCCCCGCGATCGCACAGGCACTCGGTGTCACGGAGGGCGGTGATCAGTCCCTCGCGGAGGCAGTCGCGGAGCACCTGATGGACAAGGAGCTCCTGTTGGTCCTGGACAACTTCGAACAGGTGTCCGACGCCGCCCCGCAGATCTCGGCGCTGCTGAACGCGCCGGCCCTCAAGGTTCTGACTACGAGCCGGATACCGCTGCGGATTGCGGCCGAGCGCGAATTTCCCGTGCCATCCCTGTCGTTGCCCGACCTGAAACGAGATGTCGAAGTGGAGGCACTGAGCCAGTACGAGGCCGTGCGGCTGTTCATCGAGCGAGCGCAGGCCGTGAGACCCGACTTCATGATTACGAACGAGAACGCGCCGGCGGTCGCCGAGATCTGCGTGCGGCTGGATGGTTTGCCGCTGGCTATCGAGCTTGCCGCCGCCCGTGTCCGAATGTTGCCGCCCCAAGCTCTGCTCTCACGCCTGGACAGCCGCCTGCGGCTGCTGACCGGCGGTGCGAGGGATCTGCCTGAGAGGCAGCGCACCCTGCGGGGGGCGATCGACTGGAGCCACACGCTGCTCAGCCCGGAGGAACAGGTGCTC
>JACDAU010000025.1 GCA_013695265.1 Chloroflexia bacterium | reverse complement strand
GGTTCGAGGAGAGCTTCTCGTACTCCACGCGCGGCACCTCCACGTGGATGTCGATGCGGTCGAGCAGCGGCCCCGACAGGCGCTTTTGGTAGCGGGCGATGGCGGAGGGCGCGCACCGGCACTCCTTGCGCGGGTCGGAGGCGTAGCCGCACGGGCATGGATTCATAGCGCCGATCAGGATGAAATCAGCGGGAAAAGTGAGCGTGCCGGACGCGCGGCTGATGGTGACGATCTTGTCTTCAAGCGGCTGGCGGAGCACCTCGAGGATCGCCTGTCCGAACTCTGGCATTTCGTCGAGGAAGAGCACGCCCCGATGGGCAAGGCTGATCTCTCCCGGCCGGGGCACCCGCCCACCGCCGACGAGTCCGGCGTGCGAGGTGGTGTGGTGCGGCGAGCGGAAGGGCCGTGCGGTGACCAGCGGCTGCCCGGCGGGCAAGAGACCGCTGACGCTATAGATCTTCGAGACCTCGAGCGCTTCGTCCGTGTGCATGGACGGCATAATCGACGGAAGCGCACGGGCCAGAAGCGTCTTGCCGGAGCCGGGCGGACCGCTCATCAGCACGTTGTGATGCCCGGTTGCGGCGATCTCCAGCGCGCGCTTGACGTGCTCCTGGCCCCGGATCTCGGCCATGTCGGTGCCCACCACCGGCATAACGTCGTCTGGCGCCTCCGGTGGCGTCGTCATTGGACGCATCGGGTTGTCCCCGCGCAGGTGGGCGGCGAGCGTGCCGAGCGACTCGACGGGCATCACGCGCACCTTGCCGAGCAGCGCCGCTTCCGAAGCGTCCGGCGCGGGCACGTACACCGTGTCGAACCCTTTCTCGGCGGCGAGCGCGACCATCGGCAGCACGCCGTTCGTGTGGCGCACGCACCCGTCGAGGCCGAGCTCGCCCAGGAAAACCGCGTGCTCCTTCGCCGGTTCCACTTGTCCGGAGGCGATGAGGATACCGACGGCGATCGGCAGGTCGTAGGACGGCCCGGCCTTGCGGAGGTCGGCGGGCGCCATATTCACGGTGACGCGCTTGTTCGGAAAGATGCAGCCCGAGTTCTTGATCGCGGCGCGGACGCGCTCGCGTGCTTCCTGCACGGCGGTGTCCGGCAGCCCGACAATCGTAAGGTTGGGCAGTCCCGGCCCGATGTCCACCTCGATGTTGACGAGTGCCCCCTGAAGGCCGAGTACGGCGCAGCTCTGGACCGTTGCAAGCAAAGTGTGTACCTGCTTTCTCTCCTGGATTCCCGTAGAGAATACCCTGTGCTTACGACCAGGTCAATAGCCCAACAGTCGCAGTGTCAACCGGTGCGGCCAGCAGCTACCCTGCGTCCCGTGCCCGAGCGATATCGCGCTGTATCTGGACAACGAGAGCATCAACGCTCTCGAATCGGCGCTCGTCGCGCAGCCGCTCCGCGAACCCGATGCGCACCGTGACGCCGTATAACTCGCCCGACCAGTCAAGGATGTGCAGCTCAACGCTGCGGTCGCTGGCGCCGAAGGTGGGACGGATCCCGATGTTGAGCACCCCGAGTAGGGGCAACCCCGGCTGGCCGTATATCGTCGCGCTGCAGCGGTACACGCCGTTGCGCGGCACGACGATACCCTCCGGAACGCGCACGTTCGCGGTCGGGACGCCAATCGTGCGGCCCCGGCCCATGCCCTGCACCACGACACCCGCCAGTTCGTATGGCCGCCCGAGTAACTCCGCCGCCAGTACGACATCCCCGTGCTCCGTCAGCGCGTTCCGTATTCGTGTGCTGGAGACAGGCGCCTCATCCTTGGTCACCGGGGTGGCAACCACTACCTCGAATCCCATGACCGTGCCGAGGGCCCGCAACTCCTTGATGCCAGCCTCGCGCCGCCTGCCAAGCCGGAAGTTCTCCCCCACGACGAGGGAGTCAAGCGGCACCTGCTCACCTAGCCGCTCCAGAAACTGGCGGGCGGAGAGGCTGGCGACCTCGCGGGTAAACTCTACAAGGATGACACGGGAGATGCCGCTCTTGTGGATGTGGCGCACCCGGTCCTCGACGCTCATCAACGCCAGGAGCCCTGTGTCGCCATTGAGCACGGTCCTCGGATGCGGGGCAAACGTCGCCGCTGCGGACGGCGTGTTCGTGCTTCGGGCGCGCTCGATGGTGTGGCTGAACAACGAGCGATGCCCGAGGTGGACACCGTCGAAGGTGCCGATAGTCACCGTATACTGCTGGTCAGAGGATAGGGGATCGTCTTGCATCGCTGCCTACTTTAGCAGCAGGTGGGGAGCCAAACCACTCTCCACACGCCTGAGCAGACCCAGAAGTTCTCCGGCGGCATCGTATCCGCGCACCTTTGTTCCCGCCGGCACGGCGAGATCACCTGCGATCAGCGACCCGTTTCGCAGGAGAGCACACTCTTCGGCGTTCAGGACCACGGCGTGTAGATCCTGGAGCACCACGTCGGCGGGCAGGATGAGTGCGTGGATGCCAAGCGTGGCGGCGTGCGATTCCAGCTCATCGGGCGTCAGTGCTTGGTGCAGGCGCAGAGGGCCGATGGCGGTGCGGACGAGGGCCGTGAGGTGCCCTACAGTTTGCAGCGACATTGCGATGTCGCGCCCGAGGGATCGAATGTACGTGCCGGACGAGCATTGTACCTCGAAGCGCAAGCTCTCACCGTCCAGTGCCAGCAGGCGGAGGGCATGGATGCGAATAGTTCGGGGCGAGGGCTCAAGGGGGTCACCGGAGCGTGCCCGCTCATACGACCGCTTGCCTCTGGTGCGTATGGCGGAGTACCTCGGTGGCTGTTGTTGCTGCTCACCGAGATACCGGGCCAGCGCTGCCTCGACAGCCGCCGTGGTGAGCAGTGGAATCGCATCCGTGGCCGTGATGCGTCCCTCCAGGTCTTCGGTGTCCGTGGCGATGCCGAAACGAAGCGTTGCCTCATATGTTTTCGGGAACGAGTGGATAAAGTCGACCAAACGCGTCGCCTTGCCAATGGCCACGGGCAGGAGGCCGGAGGCGAATGGATCCAACGTGCCAGCGTGCCCGACCCGCCTGGTGTGCACGAGGCGTTTCACCCCGCGCAGCAAGGTCTGCGATCCAGGGCCGACCGGCTTGTAAAGCAGCACGAAGCCCGTAAGCTCCGGCTCAACCTCGCCGCTCACCTTCCGGCTCTTCCTGGGGCAGGACTTCCCCTAACAGCTTGCTGATGTGGATCGCGTGCTCCGTACTGCGGTCAATCTGGAAGCGCAACTCTGGTACGTACCGAACCGGCATGCGGTGAGCCAGCTCGGTCCGGAGAAACCCAGTGGCTCGCCGCAGCGCCGCGAGCGTCGACTTCTGTTCCTCCGGATCACCAAGCACGCTCACGTGGATGCGGGCGTACCTGATATCCGGCGACACGTCCACGTCTACCACGGTGACGTTGCTCAGGCGCGGGTCGCGGACCTCCATCAGCAAAAGCTCGCTGATGATGCGCCGTATGGCCTCCGCGACCTGCTCGGTACGCCGACTCACTACCGGCGTACCTGCTCACGATGGTAGAACTCGACGTTGTCTCCATCTTCAAACTCGTTAAAGCCCTGTATCTGCAGGCCGCATTCGAACCCGGTAGCGACCTCGCGGGCATCATCCTTGAAGCGCTTCAGCGACGATATCGACCCGTCGTGCATGACGGCGCCGTTGCGCAGCACGCGGACCTTGCTGTTGCGAATGGCTCTGCCATCCGTGACGTACAAACCGGCGGCCTGTTCGCGGCCGGGCAGCCGGAAGATGGCGCGAACCTCGCCGTAGCCATCCGTAACCTCGCGGTACTCCGGATCCAGCATGCCGGTCAGGGCAGCCTTCACCTCGTCGATCAGGTTATAGATGATGTTGTAAAAGCGGATGTCTATGTTCTCGGACTCAGCGACGCGCCGTGCGGCAACGTCTGGACGGACGTTGAAGCCGACCACAATCGCACCGGATGCCGCCGCGAGCCGGACATCCGACTCCGAGATAGTGCCGGTACCCGAGTATATGATGGAGACGTTCACGTTCGTTTCTGTAAGTTGCCCGAGCGAGTGCTGGATCGCGCCGAGGGAGCCTTGCACGTCCGCCTTGAGAACGATCCGTAACTCCTTCGAAGTATCCGACGCACCCTTAAACCATTCGTCCAGAGTGGCCGGTCGCAAGGTTGCCGTGCTCATCATCTGATTCGTGCGAGCCCGCTGGTCCGCGACCTGTCGCGCGAGCCGCTCGTCCGTGATCACGAGCATGGAGTCACCGGCCTGCGGCACACTTTCCAAGCCCAGGATGCGCGCGGGAGTCGCAGGTTCCGCCTTGCGCAGCTTTTGGCCCTTGTCGTCGTACATCATGCGAACGCGGCCGACGACACCACCGACGAGCACGGAGTCGCGCAGCTTCAACGTGCCGTTCTGGACGAGCACCGTGGCACTGGGACCCATATTTGGGTCCACCCGGGCCTCGATGATCACGCCCTCGGCAAGCCGCGTGGGATCCGCCTTTAGCTCTCGGATGTCCGCCACCAGGAGCAGGACGCCGAGAAGGTCATCAATACCGCTACGCGTGAGCGCGGACACGTTGACGAACGGCGTGTCCCCACCCCAGTCATCGGGCGCCAAACCCTGATCGGAGAGCTGCTGCTTCACCCGGTCGGGGTTCGAGCCCTCCCGGTCGATCTTGTTCACGGCGACGACGATGGGCACCTCGGCCGCCTTTGCGTGCGCGAGTGCCTCAAGCGTCTGCGGCATCACGCCGTCGTCCGCAGCGACCACGAGCACGACCACATCCGTGATCTGTGCGCCGCGAGCGCGCATCGCGGTGAACGCCTCGTGTCCCGGTGTGTCGAGGAACGTAATCTTGCGGCCCTGAATCTCGACCTGATACGCGCCGATGTGCTGTGTGATGCCGCCAGCCTCGCCCTCGACGACGTGCGTCTCGCGAATCGCGTCGAGCAGGCGGGTCTTGCCGTGGTCAACGTGCCCCATGACCGTGACGACGGGGGGGCGGGTCTGCAAGGCGGCATCAGCCACGGGCTGCTCCAACTGCGAGATCAGCCGCTCCTCGTCGGTCTGGGGAATCACCTTGCGCGTCTGATAGCCGAGCTCGGTGGCGATGATCTCCGCTGTGTCGTAATCGATCTGCTGATTGATCGTCGCCATTACGCCGCTGCGGATGAGCGAGCCGATCACCTGTGGTGGGCTGATACTAAACGCGTCGGCAAGATCCTTTACCGACATCACCGGCGGCAGTTCGATGATACGCCGCGTGCGGACCGTTACCGCCGATGTTCGCCCTGCGGCAAGCGGACCACTACGCGGTCCACGATTAGCGCCACCTCGTCCCCGGTTCGGCGGCCCCCCGCTCCGGCCACCCCGCTGGGGGCCCCTGCGATTCTGTCCGCCACGACGGGATCCCCCGCCACCGCCAAAGCGATTGCCACTGTCCTGTGTCATACGTCCTCCTCTTGCACGCGGCTACGCGCCGCTATTTTCCTGCTGTCCCGTGCCCTCAGCCGCTCGCGCGAGCAGTTGGTCGGTCACCTCGGCGCCGACGGGCACATTCAACGCGCGGCTCAAGCCGCCCGTCTTTACCACCTTTTGTACGCATTCCACGCTGGCGTGCACGTACGCTCCTCGCCCAGACTTCTTCCCAGTTACATCGAGTTCGACCGTCCCGTCCGGGGTCCGCACCACCCGCACCAGTGTGCGCTTGCCCTCGACATCGCGGCAGGCGACGCAAGTGCGCTGCGGCTGACGCCGCACCCTCGGCGGCTGAGCTTGCTTCGGCATCAGCTCAGGGCCGACTGAGGAGCTGCCAGTGGCGCGTCCTCTGCGGCGGCGGGGGGGGCAGTCATGTCCTCTGGATTGTCGCTGGCAGTTACCGCCTGGACAGGGGTAGTACTCGGGCCAACGGCGGCTGTCGCTCCCTCCGCTGATACCGAGTCTCCTCCTGCACTCGTTGACCCGGTGACCTCGGCCTGTTCAGTCTCGGAGTCTCGCATTACGCTTTCCAGGCTGCGGATGTCGATGCGCCAGCCGGTGAGGTTTGCCGCCAGACGCGCGTTCTGGCCGTTCTTCCCAATCGCCAGGGAAAGTTGTCGCTCTGGAACGATCACCGTAGCGGTGTTCTCCGCTGGATTCAAGTTGACGCTGGTCACCTGTGCAGGACTCAACGCTCGAGCAATGAATGTAGCCGTGTCGTCGCTCCACTGGATGATGTCGACCTTCTCGCCGTACACTTCGTCTACGACGTTCTGCACGCGGATGCCACGAACGCCAACACAACTGCCGACCGGGTCGATGCCGGCCTGCCGGGCGGCAACCGCCACCTTCGACCGCTCGCCCGCCACTCGCGCGATGGCCTTGATCTCCACCGTCCCGTTATAGATCTCGGGAACCTCAATCTCAAACAGACGCTTGAGCAACGTCTTGTCACGTCGAGAGACGATGATCTGCGGTCCTTTTGGGGAGCGCTGCACACGCTGCAGGAGTACCTTCAGACGCTGGCCCGTGCGGTATACCTCTGCCTCGACCTGCTCGCTCCGGGGCATGATTGCCTCAGCTTTACCGATCTCCACGATCGCGAGGGACGGCTCCATGCGCTGGAGGACGCCGGTGACCAGCTCACCTTCCCGGCCCGTGAACTCACCATACACCGTCTCGTGCTCTGCCTCGCGGATCTTCTGGAGCATCACCTGCTTTGTCATCTGCGCGGCGATCCGGCCAAAGCCGCTCGGTGGGTTGATGTTCTGACGGATAACGTCACCGACGCGGACATCGCGCTGTAGCTTGCGCGCGTCCGCGATGTCGATCTCCGTTGCGGAATCCTCGACTATCTCCGCCACGCGCGACACGCGATATACCAGGGCCTGGCCGGTGTTCTGGTCCATCTCAACTTCAACCTCATAGTCGGGCTCGTAGGTGCGCTTATATACCGCTTTGACAGCTTCTTCAACGGACTTGATCAGGACATCGCGCGAGATGCCACGCTCCAGACTGAGCTGCGAGATCGCTGCGTAGAACTCACCCTTCATGGCGCATCACCTCCGTGTCGATTTAAGAGTACATAGAAAAAAAGTGGGGCAAGCCCACTTCACAGACACCCCTATGCGTTTGACTGATTATACCACCG
>JACDAU010000188.1 GCA_013695265.1 Chloroflexia bacterium | reverse complement strand
GCCTCGGGTTGTCTCCGTCGTTTGCTGGTAGCGCTCCCAGTCCCGGCCAAACTGGTCGTATTTCTTGCGTTTCTCGGCGTCGCTGAGCACCTGGTAGGCCTCGTTGACCTCTTTAAAGCGTGTCTCCGCCTCGGGATTGCCCGGATTCACGTCGGGATGAAACTGCCGCGCCAGTTTGCGGTACGCGGAGCGGACGTCTCCCTCGGAAGTGCTGCGCTCAATACCGAGAACCTGGTAATAATCCTTGTATTCCATTTGTGTGTCGCCTGTATCTCTTGCTTTCGTGCTGCTCAAAAGCCAGCTTCACCGCCAATAACGATGCGTCAGCCCCCCCCTAATGGAGGTCCGCGTTTTTTCAGACACTGCGCCAGCCTTTGGGGTTCCGTGCGAGGGATACCTGGCACCGGCGTATATCGGCCTGTACTGTTTCACTTTGTGGATCGGTGAGACGGCCACCACGGAATACGATACAACCTTGAGCCAGCCTCGGTCAACCTTGCAGGGCCGCTGGCTCGCGCCCATTAACCGTCACCGAAGTTGTTTCTGGTGAGTAGCTGCTGAACAGTGTATACAGATCGTGCGCGCTTTGAATGCGCCGGACATGTGGTGTGGCGGACGGTGGGTAGAGGATGAAGGGGTATGCTTGCGCCCCGCCAAACGCACCGTGGACGCCCATCTGTTCCTCGAACGCCACGCCAATGCCGTTCACGACACTCCCGAAAATGATCAAGTCCGCACTGCGCGGATAGGAAGCGAGGCGCAAAAGCTCGGGAAGGGTCCACGACGCGCCGTCGAGGGCATTGAGCGGATTGGCATCAACGACGCGCGCGGCGCCGTCCCAGATCAGGCGCCCCTCCTTGCCGAGTATGCAAACGCGGTGGCCCTCGCTTCCGATTACCAATCCAACGCTGGGATGTTCGACGAGCTGGTCGATCAGGCCCGGATAGGAGAGCTCGATGGCCGTCAGGTCCATATGCTCGGGTACCTGGTTGAAGTAGATGCCGGCCGTTGCGCTGCAGCCGGTGACCACTACATCCGTCGCGCTGGATGCCGTAGGCTCCGGCGTGTCCACAGGCTGATCCGCCTCCTCCACATAGCGGCGCAGGCGGCCCACCGCTCGCGCCGTCTTCGGAGAGAGCGCTTGTTGCGCCGTTCGCAGCTCATCCGCGAGGAAGGCGACATGGCTTCGGGCCTCGACCTCGGCCTCGACGTGCTCCGTGAGAGTGAGATCGTCCACCAGCCGCGCGACGTAGCGCCCGAAGGATTCGCCGTGCAACTGCCGAAACGGCACGGCAGGCGTCTGGCCGTGGTCCGAGAGGATGTAGATGTCGTATCGCGTGGCGGAGTGTCGACGCATCCGGTCAATTTGGCGGACCTGCCGGTCAACCGTCCGCACCGCGCGCATCGCCGGACGCGTCGTTGGGCCATAGTGGTGTGCCATGTTGTCGTACGTATTGTACGTCGTGTAAATGTTCGGGATGCCACGGTACATGTCCACCATCACCGCGAAGGTCTGCATCTCCTTGACGAAGACGTGCGCCAAAACGCGCACGAGTGGGAAGACTCCCTCGAAACGAACGCGCCGCTCCGCCTTCCAGTACGATGCTGTGCGCTCCGCAAAGGCGTAGAGCGCCTCCGAGAGGGAGAGGACAACGACCCGCATACTCCGTACGGGACTCAGGGCGAAGAGAATGAAGAAGCCCAGGCCCTTGATCCCATCGAGCAGCGAACCCTGCCCGACCGTACTCATGGTGAAGAGGCTGCGGCTGGCGCCACCGCTAATCAGGTTGGAGTACGAGCTTCCCCCTTCGAGTATGCCGCGGCGGCCAAGCCCCACCTCTCGCTCCAGGGCGGAGTTGTTGGCAGGCACTTTGTAGCTCACGGTGCGGCCAGCGCGTTTGTCATACCAACGGAACGCCGGCACATTATACGAGTTGCCGTACATTATCGCGCTCTGACACGCCGGGGTGCTGCTGGGCAGGCCGCACGTATACATGCGGAGTTCATGCCCACGCTCCATCATGCGCTGGAGGTACGGCGCGTACCCGTGGTCGATTGCCGAGAGCAGGTGCTCGTGCGCGAGCGAGTCGATCTGCACGACGACGAATCCGCGTTCATAGGAAGATTCATGCTCGGCAAGCCCGAGCTGCTGGCTGACGGCCCGGTACTTCGTGCGGTAGAACGTGTCGGTTACCAGCATGAATGTCTCATGCATGCGCTGGTGGAGGAGGTCGAGACACTGCCGGACCCAACTCATCGGAACACCTTCACCCTCCCGCCCGAGCGGCGTACACTCCGCCGTAGCCGAACAAGGAGCGCCACAGTAAGACCGAGCACCACCAGAAGCACGAGCACGGCAAGCACCGGCACGAACATGGCGAGAATCACGGTTGTGCCGGCCACGAGATCCTCGAAGACGCTCACTACGGGATTGGCCAGTCCGCCGGTGCTCAGGGTCCATACCGGACGCGTGCCCGCCTTGAACGCGTGCAGTCCGCCCGCAGCTCCAGCACCGAGGAGGAGCGATAGCCACGGCATCGGCTCCGTTATCACCTGGTTGCCTCCCGCGAACAACACGGCTCCCGCGGCAGGGCGCACGAGAGTGCCCACGACGTCGTTCAAGCTATCGAGCGCGGGAATCTTGTCTGCGATGACCTCGACGGTGAGCAGAATTACGAGCACGGCGAGCGCCCCTGGGCTCTGAAGAGTGTCGTACGGGGAAGCAAGCTCGATCCAGCCGGCGCGGCCGCCGAAACCGACCAGTAGTAGCGACAGGTACGCATTGAAGCCAGCGGGTGCGGCTACCCCGAGGCTGGCGAGTATCTGTGTGAACGGGTCCATTGCATCCTCCGCCAGACCAACTGGTGCTGTCCGGCCAGTGGAAGATTATACTGTGGTACGTTCCGTCGCTGCAATCACCGGCGTGACCTGCAGGCACCTAAAGAAGGTCTGAGACAATGTGACACAGAATGGGCTGGTCAAAATGACCAGCCCCCGTACAATCGAAACCGATCGATTCACGCGGCTAGCGTGCGATCTGGCGGATCACGCCCATCAGTTTGCCCTGAATAGTCACCTCGTCCGGCGCGGCGTATATTGGCTGCATCGTGACGTTGGCAGGCTGGAGGCGCACACGCGTTCCTTCGTGATAGAACTTCTTGAGCGTCGTCGTCTTCTCCTGCTCCAGCCATACGGCGACTGTCTCGCCGTTTTCGGCCGTTTCCTGACTGCGCATCAGCACGATATCGCCGTCCGCGATCAGCGCATCCACCATCGAGTAGCCCTTCACCCGCAGCGCGAACAGCCCCTCGGTTCGGAGGTCCATCATCGTGGCGTTCAGTTCGACCGTATCGCCCCAGGTCTGCGGGTCCGGGATGCTTTCCGGCACCTCGATCGGCGCTCCGGCGGCGATTGTCCCCATGATCGGGATAGAGATCCGGTCCTCGCTGATTGGCCGAGGGTCGGTGAGCTCGATACCACGGCTGATCTTTGGGTTACGCCGCAACTCCCCCTTCGCAACGAGTTGCTTCAGGTTGTAGTCGACTACGGAGGTCGAGGAGATGTGCAGCGCGTCCATGATCTCGCGCAGGGTGGGCGTCCGGTTGTTATCCCGTGCGAACCGGCGAATGTACTGCATCATGTCACGTTGCCGTGTGCTGAGTGACGTTTTCAAAAGGCGCCTCACTGCTAGGGGTTTCGTTTACCCAATTATAAATCCGAACGTATGTTCGTGTCAATCGCTTTGTGTTGCCGTGCTGGGGATTGCTGTATTATTGACGGCGGATACACACACGATAATGGGCAGGAGCTGTGTACAGTGGAGAGCACTTTCGTTGCGCTTGATCTGGAGATGACCGGGCAGGACTATGACCGCGACGACATCATTCAGGTAGGCGCTGTGAAGTTCAATGAGCGTCGTATTCTTGATCGCTGGCAGGCGCTCGTCCGTCCCGGGGTGCCCGTGCCACTGCGCATCAGCCGGCTCACGGGGATCCGCAGCCGGGACTTGCAGAATGCACCCCGGTTCGATGGGGTGCGGCAGAAGCTCGGCGAGTTCATCGGCCATCATCCGCTCGTCGGCCACAGTGTCGGCCATGACATCCGATTCCTGCGCAAGAAGGGGTTGCCCGTCGCGAATCCGGAGTACGACACATGGGAGCTCGCGACGCTGCTCATCCCCTCGCTCGCGGCATACAACCTCGCGGGCGTCGCGGCGGCGCTGGGCGTCTCCGCGACGCAGGCGCACGATGCGATGGCGGACGCCGAGGTCTCACGCTCTGTGTTCCTCGCGCTCCTGAAGAAGCTGCGCGAACTTCCGGCGGAGCTCGTCGGCGAGGTCGTGGAACTGACGACTGGCACGGACTGGTCACTGTACCCACTCTTCGCAACGCTCCACGGAGGCTCTCCGCTCACAGCAGCGCAGGTTGCGATGCCGGGGAGTATCAAAGCGCAATTGCTGGCGAAAGGCGTGAGCGAGGCGGAGCTTACGCGCTCCCTGCTCGCGCCGCCCGCACGGGTACAGCCGCTGGAGCCGGTCGCAGAGCCAACACCGCTCGACATCGAAGTGCTCGGGGAAGCCTTCAGCCCGCGTGGTGGTCTGGCGCAGACGTTCGAGGGGTACGAGGAACGGCCGCAGCAGGTGGAAATGATGCGGGCGGTCGCTGGAGTGTTCAATGAGGAGGGCGCCCTCGTCGTCGAGGCGGGGACCGGAACGGGCAAGTCCCTCGCCTACTTGTTGCCTGCCGCGACCTGGGCGCTCCAGAACGGCGAGCGTGTGGTTGTTTCGACCGATACCATCAACCTCCAGGATCAACTCCACAGCAAGGATATCCCGGACATACGCAGCGCGCTAGGGGCACAGGGCCGCGAGCTCAAGGCGACCCTGGTTAAGGGTCGTGGCAACTACCTGTGCCTGAAGCGATGGGAACAGTACCGGCGAAGCGGTCAGTTCACGCTGGACGAGACGCGCTTCCTCATCAAGGTGCTGCTCTGGCTGCCCAATACGCTCACTGGCGATGTCGCGGAGCTGCCGCTTACCGCCGAGGAGCGCGTTCACTGGCTGAAAGTGTGCGCGACACAGGAAACATGTACGGGCAGGCGCTGCCAGTTTGGTGGAGCCGGCAAGCAATGCTTTTTGTATCGTGCCCGCCAGGAGGCGGAGGGCTCCCACCTCATCGTCGTCAATCACGCGTTGATGCTCTCCGACATCGCTGCGGGCAACACCGTTCTGCCGGAGTATGAGTATCTCGTGATCGACGAGGCGCACACGCTGGAAAGCACCGCGACCGACCAGCTTGGCTTCTCCGTTGACGCTCGCGCGCTCGGCGACCACCTCGATCGCGTGAGCAGGAGCGCCTCGTCGGATCGGCCAGAGGGCCTCGCGAGCACCTTGCCGGTACACTTGCGCGGGAGCCGAGCCTCGAACCAGGTCCACGACCGGGTGGTCTCCCTCTCTCAGCGACTCGCGGAGAGCACTGCGCGGGTGCGGTCGCGCGTAGACGATTTCTTCCTCGCGCTAGGACCAATCCTGATGGGCATGCAGGGCAGTGCGGCATACGACCAGAAGCTGCGGCTCACCAATGCCATCCGCGATCAGCAGGCCTGGGACTTCGTAATGACCACCTGGGAGAACCTGAAGCTGAACCTTACTGACCTGCAAGCCGCGCTTGACGAGGCGAACACGGTCTTCGAGGAGCTCGAGGGAATGAACGTCATGGAGTATGATGAACTCCTCGCGGAATTGCAGTCGATACAGTCCAGCAATACGGAGCTTACGAGTGCAATGGACGCCATTATCGCCCGCCCGCGTCAGGAGGACGTGTGCTGGCTGAACATCTCCGCGCGGACGGGAGGCGTTTCGTTGCACCAGGCGCCACTGCACGTAGGCCCGCTGTTGCGCGAGGGGCTGTACAGTCAGAAGAGGGCCGTAGTACTCACCTCAGCCACGCTCTCCACCGACCGCAGCTTTGAGTACGTCAAGCAGCGGCTTGGCCTGCGCGATCCCCACGAGCTGCTCGTCGGCTCGCCCTTTGATTACCGAAGCGCCGCGCTCCTGCTCGTCGCCAGCGACATTCCGGAGCCGAACTCTCCCGGTTACCAGAAGGCCATCGAGGCGGCGATCGTGGATCTGGTGCTTGCCGCAAAGGGCCGGACGCTCGTGCTCTTTACCTCACACAGTGCGGTTCAGGCGACGCTCAAGGGTATTCAGCGTCCGCTCGCGGAGAACGACATCCTGGTGCTCGCCCACGGTGACGGACCACGGCACCGGCTCTTGCAGCAGTTTCGGTCGAACCCGCGCACGGTACTGCTCGGCACCCGCTCGTTCTGGGAGGGGGTCGATGTGGTCGGTGAGGCGCTGAGCCTGCTGATCATCGCGAAGCTGCCGTTCGAGGTTCCGACGGATCCCGTGTTTGTCGCGCGCAGCGAGAGTTTTGAGGACTCCTTCAAGCAGTACGCCATCCCGCAAGCCATCTTGCGTCTGAAGCAGGGTTTTGGGCGGCTCATCCGCAGCAAGAGCGATCGGGGCGTTGTCGTCGCACTGGATCGGCGGCTGGTAACGAAGAACTACGGCCCGACGTTCCTGCGCTCCCTGCCCGGCGCAACGTTTCGTAAGGGGCCGTCCCGGCTACTTCCACGTGAGGTCGAGCGTTGGCTGGACGGGGAGGCACAGCCACAGGTATTGCCTGATGACCCAGTTTCCGTCGGCCAGCGCGGGGCGTAGGGCGGCTACGGCCCGGCAGGAGTCGTCGTCGGCGCAATGCGAAGGGACGGTTGCGGCGTCGGCTCGGGCGTTGGTGTGCGGGTGGGGCTGGGCGACGGAGTCGGTGTTGGAGTGATCGTCGGCGTAGGCGTGGGCGTCTTCCCAAAGGTTGGGCGTGGGGGCGTAGTGGCCCGTGCCGTGGGCGTACTCGTCGGCCCGGCGGTAGGGAGGGCCGTCTGGCGCGGAGTGCTGATCGGCGTCGGAGTGGGTGTTCTCGTGGAGACCACGACGATAGGTGGCCGAGTCGGCGTTGGAGTTGGCTGCAAGACCGCCGGCAGGTTCTCCGTCCCCGCCAACACCCAGAGACCAGTGGGTATGCCGACCACACCCACCAGCGCGAGCAGTCCGATGAGCCGGGAAATGCAGCTATTCACCCGCGGGCGCCTGCGGACCGAGCGCGCTGACGCGTGCGCAGTTGGAGCATTCACTCTGGATGAGTCGCCGCCGGTGGGGGCTGCGTGGACGCTCTCGTAGGCCTGGAGTTCGTTTGCCATGTCTGCGGCCGTCGCATACCGGTCGCGCGGGTTCTTCGCCATCGCTCGCAGGATCACACGATCCATTGCGGCAGGAACGTCCGTGTGCAGGGTGCTCGGTGGCAGGGGATCGTTCCGCAGGTGCGCCTGGGCGGCGGCGGCGGCGTTCTCGGCCGGAAACGGCAGGAAGCCTGTCATGGCCTCGTAGAGCACGACGCCGAGCGAGTATATATCCGTCCGGGGAGTGACCGCCGCGTTTCGCGTCTGCTCCGGGGCGGAGTACTGCACGGTGCCGAGCTGGACCGTCTCGTCCGGCTGCGCGACCTCCGAGAGCACGCGCGCGATTCCGAAGTCTGCGACCTTCACGAGCCCCGAGGCCGCAACCATGATGTTATGCGGCTTGATGTCCCGGTGTACCAGCCCGCGATCGTGGGCGTACTGCAGGGCGGACGCCACCTGCGCGCCAATATCCGAGATGCGGAGCGGGGGCAGCGGCCCATTGCGCAGGATGAGCTCTTTGAGGTCGAGCCCGTCAACGAACTCCATAATGATGTAGGAGAGGTCCCCGTCGTGCCCCACGTCATAAATGCTCACGATATTTGGGTGGTTCAGTGCTGCGGCCGCCTCCGCCTCCCGGCGAAAGCGCGCGAGAAAGCGCTTGTCCCCGCTCAGGGACGGATGCAGGATCTTCACGGCGACCTTCCGGGTGAGGAACTTGTCCCGTGCGATGTACACGCGCGCCATTCCGCCCTGGCCGAGTGGTCGGCCAAGCTCGTAGCGGTTGTTCAGCAAAAGATTCGTCAGAGCTATGAAGGACCTCCTGGCGCTCCTGGACTCGTACCCGGACGCCCCAGCTCATGGTATGTCCGCCATGAACCAGTGTCAAACCCCTGTTGGCACTGCTCTTGCAGCCCGACTTCCCGTACTTAATTCATGTGGGAGAGCCTGAAGGAGTCATACCCGTGTCCGATGCCCAGCGAGATCTGGACCTGCCAGAGCCGACCGAGGAGTAGATCCGCGAGTCGGCCGACATTTCTGCGGACGTGCCGCCCGAACAGTTCGAAGCTCCGGAAACGGTACACCTTGAAGAGCTGGAACCAGACCTCTCCGACGACATAGGCGCTCAAACGGCCATGGAGTCCGCCCAGGAAGGCGAACCCTGGTTTCCGCCGACCGATCCAGTGCTCATGCCAGCGGCGAATAACGACGGTGCGGCGGACATTCGGGGTGAGCTAGCCCCGGCAAGCGATGAGCGATTCCGCGAGGACGCGGACGACGAACAAGGTGTGGCGACTGACGACGAGATCGCCGACGCAGTGCGGCGAGCGCTGGTATCTGATGGCAGCACGTCGGGCATGGACGTACAGGTGCTGGTCGCGAACGGTATCGTGACGCTGCGCGGAGCCGTCGATCACCTCGAAGACGCGGAGGCCGCACAGGCGGTTGCGGGCAGTGTTCCGGGCGTGCTTGACGTACAGGAGGAGTTGCGGGTCGGCGGTCGGTAGGCGCACGGTTTGCCTGCCTTTGTGCCGGTGCGGCCGGGGCATGGCCGCTGGATCAGCCCAACCTGTGGGGATTGAGAGGACAGCAGAGCTTGGTAACGGCACAGGCGAAACAGTCGATAGCGGCGGCTCGGCGGGATCTCGCGTTTCGCGCAGGTTGCACGGAGCACGAGATCATCGTGGCTGAGGTCAAGGCGGTCGAGTGGCCAGACTCAAGCCTCGGACGTACAGAGTCGGCCGGGCAGCGTGATTCCCAACCGACACCTGGCTATCGGCTCGTGCTGGTCGCTATATCGCGCGAGTACGAGTATCACGCCGATGAGAACGGCAGAGTAGTGTATTGCGGACGCCGTCGACAGGGATAGGTGCCCGAGGGGAGGTTTGTCCATGCTGGACTTTGGGAAGCGGGTCGAGGTGACGGATGACGACGACGCGGGCCGTGTGGCCGGCGCGATGTACGAACCGGCGGAATATGCGTTCGTCGGACTCGTGGTGCGCCGCGGCGCGATGGCCGCAAGGGACATCGTTGTACCTGCGGAGCATGTGTCCGGGATCACCGAAGACCGTGTCTCGCTTGCGCTGACCGTGGAACAACTCGAACGCCTCGAAGACTTTCGCATGCACCGGTACGTCGACCCGGCGAGCGACTTTGAGCCAACGAACTCCGTTGATTCTTCTGGCGTCATAGTCGGGGCTACTCCCGCTGTCTGGACCGGCGAGCCGACGAACGCGCCAACCGTTGGGGGAGCGCCGCTCGTGGTCGAGGAGATCGGCAACGTGCCGGAAGGCGCGGTCGCGTTCTCTCCGGGACAGGAGGTGTTGACGCAGGAGGGTGCGCCGCTCGGCCAGGTGCGGCGGCTGGCGTACGAGGGGGAGCAGTTCGCCGGGATCATCGTCAGTCCCGAGGACGTCACGGACTGGGGCAGACTCGTCGCGTCGGCGTTGGTGCTGGAAGTTGCGGTGGACGACCTGGTGATCGCGCTTGACCCGGCGTCGTTCGAGGCGCTGCCGGAAGTGCTGTTCTCGTAGGCCGCCGGGCCGAACGGGTTCTTGCCGCGCTCCCTGGCCTTCCGCGACCGGGCATGGCCGCCGGTTGACGTAGAACGGGTGTGCGCATAGAATTGCATACACCACTATCTTCGGGAGACCCTCCTTAAATGCCCCTCGACAAGATCAGCGTGCGCGGTGCGCGCGAGCACAACCTCAAGAACATCTCCATTGACATCCCGCGCGACCAACTAGTCGTGTTCACCGGCCTTTCAGGGTCCGGGAAGTCGAGCCTGGCGTTCGACACGATCTACGCGGAAGGTCAGCGCCGGTACGTGGAAAGCCTTTCTGCATACGCCCGCCAGTTCCTCGGCCAGATGGAAAAGCCGGATGTAGACCAGATAGACGGTCTCTCGCCGGCCATCTCCATCGACCAGAAGGGCACGACCCGCAACCCGCGCTCGACCGTGGGGACGGTCACGGAGGTTTACGATTATCTGCGGCTGCTCTTTGCGCGGATCGGTCGTCCACACTGTCCGCGGTGCGGTCGGGAGATTACGGAACAGAGCGTCGAGGAGATCACGAACACCATAGCGCGCTTGCCTTCCGGCACGCGCCTGATGATCCTCGCGCCGGTCGTCCGCGACCGCAAGGGGGAGTACTCCAGCCTGTTGGGCGATCTCTCGAAAAAAGGGTACGCGCGGGTTCGGGTGGACGGAGAAGTCCACGGCCTCGATGAGACGATTGACCTCGCGCGGTACAAGAGCCACACGATCGAGGTGGTCGTGGACCGGATCGTGATTCGCAACCCGTCTGAGGATCCGAGTGAGCGTCAACGACTTGCGGACTCGATAGAGACCGCAGCGCGGCTGAGTGAGGGGCTGGTCGCCGCCAGCATCATCGGCGGCGAGGAGCTGATGTTCTCCGAGCAGAATGCCTGTCCAAACTGCGGCATCAGCGTGGGCGAAATCGAGCCCCGCTCGTTCAGCTTCAACAGTCCCCACGGCGCCTGTCCCGAATGCACAGGACTCGGCGCCCGGCTGGTATTCGACCCGGAGATGGTTATTTCGGACACAACGATGTCGATCGCGCAGGGGGCTATACAACCGTGGGCGCGACAGGGGCCGAACACCGCTGCGTACTGGCGCAGCGTGCTTGACGCCGTGGCGGAGCGGTACGAGTTCTCCGTCCGCTCGCCGGTGCAGGAGCTCACTCCGCAGCAGGTGCAGATCCTGCTCCATGGCTCGGGCGGCGAGGTGATTCCGGTGCAGCACCGGCGGCAACGGTTCAAGACCGCGTTCGAGGGAGTGATCCCGAACCTTCAGCGCCGATATGAGGAGACCACCTCCGACTTCGTGCGCAATGAGCTGGAGCGGTACATGTCGCTCCAGCCGTGCCCCGCGTGTAAGGGCGCGAAGCTGAAACCGGAGAGCCTCGGCGTCACGGTCGCGGCACGCAACATCACGCAGGTCACGCGCCTGAGCATCCGCGAGGCGCTGGCGTTTGCGGAAGGACTCGCGACCGGGACGTATGATGGGGCGGAGCCGCTGACGGTGCGCGACGAGATGATCGCCGCGTCGATCCTCAAGGAGATCCGCGAGCGGTTGGGCTTCCTCGTGGACGTCGGGCTGGACTACCTGACGCTCGAACGCAGCGCGAACACGCTAGCGGGCGGCGAGGCGCAACGCATCCGCCTCGCGACGCAGATCGGCAGCAGCCTGATGGGAGTGGTGTACATCCTCGATGAGCCGAGCATCGGGCTGCACCAGCGGGACAATGAGCGGTTGATCCGGACGCTCTCCCGACTGCGCGATCTGGGCAATACCGTGCTGGTCGTCGAGCATGACGAAGAGACTATGCGCGCTGCGGACTGGCTCGTGGACATCGGGCCGGGCGCCGGGGAGCACGGCGGGCACGTGGTTGCCGAAGGACCGATACGGGAGATCGAGCACTGTGAGGAGTCGATCACCGGCCAGTTCCTGAGCGGCAAGCGGAGCATCCATATACCGCGTGAGCGGCGGCAGGGCAGTGGAAACTCGTTGCGCGTGACTGGCGCGTCGCAGAATAACTTGCAGGATGTGACGGTTGAGTTCCCATTGGGCCGGTTCGTGTGTGTAACGGGGGTCTCCGGCTCGGGAAAGAGCACGCTGGTGAGCGAGGTGCTGTACAAGCGGCTCGCGCACGAACTCAACGGAGCGCGGGAGCGGTCCGGCACGCACAAGGAGATAGATGGCATCCAGAACCTGGATAAGGTGATCGACATCGACCAGTCGCCAATCGGCCGCACCCCGCGCTCAAACCCCGCCACGTATACCGGACTATTCACGCCGATCCGCGAGATCTTCTCGAAGATGCCGGAAGCGAAGGCGCGCGGCTATATGCCGGGCCGGTTCAGCTTCAACGTCAAGGGTGGCCGGTGCGAGGCGTGCAAGGGCGAGGGGATCATCCAGATCGAGATGCAGTTTCTGCCCGACGTGTATGTGCCGTGCGAGGTGTGCAACGGGAAGCGGTACAACCGCGATGCGCTCGACATTCACTACAAGGGTTGCACGATCTCGGACGTACTCGACATGACGGTGGACCACGCGCGCGTCTTCTTCGAGAACGTGCCGGCGGTCCGCAACAAGCTGGAGACGCTCGCGGCGGTGGGGCTCGGGTACATCCGGCTCGGGCAGCCCGCGACGACGCTTTCGGGCGGGGAGGCGCAGCGAGTGAAGCTGGCGACGGAGCTTTCGCGCCGGGCGACGGGCCGCACGCTGTACATCCTCGACGAGCCCACGACCGGGCTGCACTTCGCGGACATCGAGCGGTTGTTGCACGTGTTGCAGCGGCTGACGGATGCGGGGAACACGGTGCTGGTGATCGAACACAACCTGGACGTGATCAAGAGCGCGGACTGGCTGATTGACCTGGGGCCGGAAGGTGGCGCGGGCGGCGGCAGGGTGGTGACGCAGGGCACCCCGGAACAGGTCGCGCGTTGTGAGCATTCGCACACCGGCCGGTTCCTCGCGCCGATGCTGGACCGGGAGCTCGCCGTCGCCTCGTAGA
>JACDAU010000514.1 GCA_013695265.1 Chloroflexia bacterium | reverse complement strand
GCTGTGCACCCGGCTGCACTCCAAGTTGGCCGCGCACACGCTCTGTATCTACCTCAACCGACTGCTCGGCGAGCGGGACTTCCTGCGCATCAAACGATTGGCCTTCAACATCTAGCATAATGGCCTATTAACATGTAGTGGCTCTTTTCCCTGCCCGTCGTGGGCGGCGCGCGGTTTGACGTGGGGGTGGGGCGTTCCCTACCATGGGTGCGTATGATTACCGAGTCGCCGCTGCGTGCCGAGTTGCACTGTCACACCTACCATTCTCATGATTGCCGGATGCGCCCCGAGCGCATGATCCGCACTTGTCAAGAGCGAGGCATCAACGTGCTCGCCGTCACCGATCACAACGAGTTCGACGGCGCGCTCGAAGTGGCGGCTGCGGCGCCGGAGGGGTTCACCGTCATCCCCTCCGAGGAGATCAAGTCCAGCGAGGGCGAGATCATCGGGTACTTCCTGAACCGCCACATTCCCCGTGGACTCCCTCCCGAGGAGACGGCGGAGCGCATCCGCGCGCAGGGCGGCGTCGTGAACGTGCCACACCCGTTCGATACCCTGCGGGGCGGCAGGCTTTCAACGCCCGCGCTCGACCGCCTGGTGTCCCTCGGGCTCATCGACATGATCGAGGGCTTCAACGCCCGCATGACCCGCCCCGAAGACAACGACCAGGCTCTCGTGTACGCGCGGGAGCACGACCTGCCCGTTACCGGCGGCTCCGACGCGCATTCGTACGGCGAGCTCGGCGCCGCCTACACCGCGCTGCGGCCGTTCGACGGACCACGCGACTTCGTCCACGCCGTGCGCGACGGGATGATCGGCGGGGGGCTCAGCCCGTGGCCTGTGCACTTCGTCAGCACCTGGGCGAAGGTCGCGAAGAAAGTGGGGCGCACGTGATACACGGCGGAGAGATCGTGCGGGTGCAGCCAGGCAGCATCGCGGAGGAGCTGGGCCTCGAGCCGGGCGATATCCTGCGCACTGTGAACAAGCGCCCCCTGCGCGACGTGATCGACTACCGCTTCTACGCCGCGACAGACGCCGTCGAGTTGCTCGTGGAGCGCGGCGAGGATCACTTTTACTGCGAGGTGGAGAAAGAGCCGGACGAGTCGCTGGGCATCGAGTTCGGGCGCCCGACCTTCAACCCCATTCGCCAGTGCGCGAACGCCTGCCCGTTCTGCTTCGTTGACCAGAACCAGGAGGGTATGCGCGAGAGCCTGTACATCCGGGACGACGATTTTCGCTACAGCTTTCTGTTCGGGAACTTCGTGACGTTCACGAACCTGACGCCGATGGACTGGCACAGACTCAAGGAGCAACGCCTCAGCCCGCTGTATGTGTCGGTGCACGCGACGGATCTGGAGCTGCGGCGCAAGCTGCTCGGCTACCCCGCCGCTCCAGACATCCTGGAGCAACTTGCCCGGCTGCGGGAGATCGGCATCCAGGTACACACGCAGATCGTCGCCTGCCCCGGCCTCAACGACGGTGAGATGCTGGAGCAAACGCTCGACGATCTCGCCGCCATGTATCCCACCGTGCTTTCCGTCGCGGTCGTGCCCGTGGGGCTGACCAAGTTTCGCGGCGGTAGCGTACACGCAGGCGGGCGGCACAACCGAATCATCGCCGCGCAGACGGCGACCCCCGTGCGCTCGTATACCCCGGAAGAGGCCCGCCGCGTTGTGCGGCAGGTGGAGGAGCGGCGCACGAGGATGCGCCGCGAGCACGGCACGACCTTCGTGTTCGCCTCCGATGAGTTTTATCTGCTTTCCGGCCGGAAGGTGCCGGGTGCGGCAACATACGAGGGCTTCCCGCAGCTCGAGAACGGGATCGGTATGGTGCGGCACATGCTCGAAGGCTGGAAACACGCCCGGCGAACCCTGCCCCCCCGGCTCTCGCGCCCGCGCACCATCATTGTGCTCTGCGGCACGCTCGCCGCGCCAGTGCTCGAACGCGTCGCGCGCGAGATGGAGGAGACGTGCGCCGGCCTGACCATTCGGGTGCGGGCCATCGAGAACTCGTTCTACGGCGCCGATACGAACGTCTCGGGACTCCTCGTCGGGGCAGACCTGCTCGCCGCCTTGCCGAGTACGGATGGTGCGGACCTGGTGCTCATCCCGCGGGTCGCGCTCGACAACGACGGTCGGCGCCTGCTCGACGGGGTGACCCTCGAAGACCTGCGCGCGCACTCCCCCGCGCCGCTGGAGCCCGCCGCGGACTTGGAGGAGTCGGTGGACTTTATACGCCGAATGGAGGCGGGCGCACGGCTCGGCCACACAGTGCTCGATCCGCGCCTCGGTGGCTTCGAGTTCTCGCCCGTCTCCTCCACGGATACCTCTGGCGAGGTGCTGACTTATTCGTAGCCGCACGCTCCCGGCACGCGGAAGTGTCGCGGAGAACAGTAGCTCCCGTCTGCGGACACCGGGCTTCCCTGGCCGAGTTTCGGGTTGTCATGAAACGCAGCGTCCTACCTATAATGGGTGGATGAGTATCCAGCAGGCGATGATCGAGCGGGCGCGCGTGGTGAGCAGCGCGGACGAGCGCCTTGAGGCCGCGATGATGTACGGCTCGTGGGCGCGCGACGAGGGAGATGCGCACTCCGACATCGAATTCGCGCTCTTCTTTCACGACCATGCGCTCGCGGGCGTCGATCAGCGGGAGTGGGCGAGCAGGATCGCGCCCGTCGCGCTGTACTTCACGAACGAGTTTGGCAACGGCACCGCCATCTACGAACACCTCGTCCGCGGGGAGTTCCACTTCGAGCGGGCGTCGGACATGGCGCAGGTGGAGACCTGGGGCGAGACGGATACGCTGCCGTCCCTCGATCTCACGCTTCTGCTGGACCGCACCGGGCGGCTGACGAAGCACCTGTGCAAGGTTGTGGGCCTCGTGCCGGAGCGTGATACCGCGCAGCGGACGCGCTTTCTGTGTGACAGCTTCGTGAACTGGACGCTCTTCGGCTCGCACGTTCTGGAACGTGGTGAGATGGTCCGGGCGCTGGAGATTCTCGGCATCATGGGGCGCTACCTGTTGTGGCTGGTGCGCCTGCAGGAGCACAGCGTCGCGCACTGGCCGACCCCATCGCGACTTGTAGAGCGGGATATCTCCCCCGCCGCGCTCGCCCGGTACCGCACGTGTACTGCCCCGCTCGATGATGGCGCGTTGCGGTTGGCATATCGCTGTGCATGGAAGTGGGGCAGGGAGTTGATGGCCGATCTCGGGGAGCGACACGCGTTGGCGCTGCCGGAGCCACTCCTGCAAAAGCTCGACCGTCGCCTGCATGATCTCGCCGGGAGTGCCGCCGAGCCAGGGAGGTCCGCGCTTGGATAATCTGGCCCTGCCAGCCCTGATCGTTCTGGGCTACGTGATCGGCTGCTTCGTCACCGGCTACTACCTCGTACGCCTCCGTGCCGGTACCGACATCCGCCATGTGGGCAGCCGGAGCGCTGGTACGCTGAACGTGCGCCGCGAGCTGGGAACACGAGGCGCGCTGCTCACGCTGGCCGCGGACATGGCGAAAGGTGCGTTCGCATGTGCAATCGCGGTATACTACGGGCTACAAGCGTGGGAAGTCACGCTCGTCGCGCTGGCGGTCATCGCGGGACACGTCTGGCCGGCGCAACTGGGCTTCCGCGGAGGGAAGGGAGCCGCGACTGCGGGCGGGACGATTATGGTGCTCGATTTCCAGGTGGCGCTGGGCATCATCGCATTGTTCCTGCCGGTGCTCGCCGTGCTCCGACGGTTCACCCGTAGTGGGGTTGTCTGCGTCGCTCTGGCGCCGGTCGTCGCGTTGACGTTGCGCGGGCCGACACAACGTGTGTTGCAGATCGCTGTGCTCGCGGCGTTGGTGCTCTTCGCACACAGGGAGAATGTCATAGAGATATGGAGGGCCAGACAGCCCGACCAGGACGACCAGAAAACAAGGTCGCACGCCTCGAAAGGAATCTGGCGATGATAGCCACGGCGCAAATGACCTTCAAGGTCGCATCCGAAGAACGGGAGTTCGAGCAGGTCCATGAGCTGAATTACAGCACCTTCGTGGAGGAGATTCCGCAACATGAGGTCAATTCGGCGCGTCGGCTCGTCGACCAGTACCACAGCGAGAATGCGTATCTGATCGCGCTGCGCGGAGACGAACTCGTCGGCATGATGGCGCTGCGCGACCGGCGTCCCTTCTCCCTGGACCTGAAGCTGGGCAACCTCGACAGCTTCCTGCCGAAGCACAAGAAGATCGTGGAGATCCGGCTGCTCTCCATCAAGCCGGGACATCGTAACGGTGTTGTGTTCAAGGGGCTGGGCAAGCTGCTCTTCCGCTACTGCGCCCAGCAGCGCTACGACCTCGCGGTCGTCTCAGCGACCGTCTTGCAGCGAAAGCTGTACGACCACCTGGGGTTCGTGGAGTTCGGCCCGATGGTCGGCACGGAGGAGACGCCGTTTCAGCCGATGTACCTCACTCCTGAGTCGTTCGGTGAGCGCGCTCGAATCTTCGCACCCTCGGCGGGAACTATCGGGATGCTGCGCGAGCCGGTGAACCTGCTGCCAGGCCCCGTCGGCATCGCGCCCGATGTTCGCGAGGCGTTTGGCCGGCCACCGGTTTCCCACCGTGCGGACGGTTTCAAGCAGGACTTCCAGCATGTCAAGCAGCTACTGTGTGACCTGACCGGGTCGCGGCGCGTTGAGATCCTGCTCGGCTCGGGCACGCTCGCGAACGACGCCATCGCTGGGCAGTTATCACTGCGCACAGGCAGGGGTCTCGTTCTCAGCAACGGCGAGTTTGGCGACCGGCTGATCGACCACGCGACCCGCGCTGGCCTCCAGTTCAATGTGGTTCGCGCACCCTGGGGAGAACCGCTTCCGCACGAGGAAGTGGCAAGGGCCATCGAGACAAGCCCCGAAATCAAGTGGCTTTGGGCGGTTCACTGCGAGACGTCGAGTGGGATGCTCAACGATCTGGAAGGACTACAACGCCTCTGCAATGAGCAAGGCGTCGCCCTCTGCGCGGACTGCATAAGCTCCATCGGGACGATACCGGTCGATCTCTCGGGTGTGCATATGGCGTCGGGTGTGAGCGGCAAGGGCCTCGGCGCTTTTCCGGGGCTGTGCATGGTGTTCTACAATCACGAGATGCTGCCATCCAAGGTCCTGCCCCGTTATCTCGACCTCGGGTTATATGCGGTGTCGGACGGTATTCCGTTCACCCATTCCAGCAACCTCTTGTACGCGTTGCAGGCCGCCATCGAGCGGGTGAAGGCGAGCGAGCTGGGCACGGCGGCGGCCGAACGCGCTGCCTGGCTGCGCGGGCA
>JACDAU010000476.1 GCA_013695265.1 Chloroflexia bacterium | reverse complement strand
ACTGGCCCTGCGCCCAGTCCGGCCCGCCTATCTCGCCCGCCCCCGTGTCGATCCGCTCGCCACCCTGCCCATCCGCGTTCGCGATGTACAGCGAGCGCCAGCCGGACTCGTCGGACGTATACGCGAGGCGCGAGCCATCCGGGCTGAACTGCGGGTTGGCATACGAGATGTGCTCTCCGGCAAGCGTCCCAACGACCAGCGGCAGGAGCGCAGCAGGAGATTCCGCCTCACCCGTCGGGTGGTCGAGCCGAGCCACGCGTAATGCGGATTCTTCCCACGGCATACTTCCCACCTTCCATTCCATCCACGCGACGCGGTCGCCATCGGGCGAGAAAGTGGGGTTTGCCGCGAAGTCCGGCGAATCGCTGAGTTTTACGGGCAGAAGCTTGCCCGCTGTGTCCACCAGCAGGACATCCGCGTGGTTGTCCTGTTCGATCACGAACGCAACGAACCGCCCGCCGGGGGCGATAGCGGGCGCGGCCGCCCCCTCGTATGAGGGTGTGATTGCCCGCTGCTCCCCCGTCCGCAGGTCGAGCGCAACGAGTGCGCCCTCGGCCGCATACACGAGCAGATCACCCAGCACAGCGTAGTCGCCGCCGCCATACCCGACGGTGCCCCTCGGTGCTGGCTCTGCGGTAACGATCTCTGTGAGGCCGGTGCTCAGGTTCTGGCGAACGATGCTGGTACGCCCATCAGCCGAACGCACGGAGAAGAGATGCTCGCCCGTAGCATCGAACGTCGGTGCCGTGATCCCCTGCGACAACCAGAGGCGATTCTTCTGTATGGAAATGGGCATGCGGAGCCTCCTGCGAGTTGCGCGGTTTTGCAAGCTGCGGCGAGGACGCTCTTTCTCGTGAAATGCGCTCAACGACCGCGACGCTGCTTCAGGTAACGGACCTGCTGGTCTCAAACCCCAACTTAAGCCAACGCCCTGCCCGTCTCCCGGCGTCCGCCGTTACCTTCCTACTGTGCCGGGGCACGGTCCGGCATCAGGGCGGGCACTAAAGCCAACATCCCCAGTGTCTAACCCTCGCTCACACCGCTTCCACGCGAGAGAGGATCTCCTCGTCCTCCGGGAAGCGGCCTTCCTCTTGCTTCGAGAAGATCTGCTCATCACCGAGCGTTACCTCGAACACGCCCCCCGATGAAGGGACCAGCGTGACTGCGTCAAACTTCTCGTGATAATTCTTGAGGACTATCTCCGCCAGACCGGCGGCGCGTACGATGTATCCTCAAGACGTACAGTACTCGATTCGCATCTGTGTCTTGCCGCTCATACGTTCCTCCTTTTCTTCCACCGCCGATTTGCCGCAACTGTCGTGCCACTCGACTGGATCTGGTCCTGACTCCGCGCCACGCCCCCTCGGTCACCACCGTGCGGGACGCGGCACACCCCCTGCTGTTACCCTCGGCGTGTACAAAGCCACGACGAGAGGAGGCACGCGTGTCCCAGCCGTCCATGGAGGAATACGTTTCCGTGCGGCGGCTTGGCAAGGCCAATGTCACGCTGGTCTCGGAGGGCATCCTTCCCTGGCCCCCCGATCTGCAAGCACCAGAGGAGGAGTGGCGGGCCGCGATGCCGGAGGCGGACGAGGACGGTGCCATACCCCTGGGCGTCCATACCGCGCTGATCCAACTGGGCAACGCGACGGTGATTATCGACCCCGGATACGACGATCCCGGCTCTCCGTGGGATGCGCGATTCGCGGCGGAGACGCCGGGAATGCAGCGAACGTCCGGCCTGACTACCGCGCTCGCCGGACTTGGCGTCTTGCCGGAAAGCGTCACGCATGTGCTCATCACCCACACGCACGGCGACCATTTCTGCGGGGTAACCCGGCAGGAAAACGACATGCTCGTGGCCCGCTACCCCAACGCCCGCCACGTCATTGGCCGGGGGGACTGGGATAACAACCCCGAGCGCGACGATCCAGCATCGGATCTCGCACAGCGTCTGGAGTTGATCGACAGGCTGGGACTGCTCGACCTGGTGGACGTGGAGGCGGAAGTCGCGCCCGGCGTCGCGATGATCCCGGCGCCAGGCGAGACGGCCGGTCACTCGATCGTCCGCGTGCGCTCCGAAGGATCGGCGTTCTTTTATCTGGGCGACCTGTACCACCACTCCTGCGAGGTAGCGCATCCCGGCTGGGTGCCCGCCGACCGCGACCCCGTGGCGATGCAAGCATCCCGCGAGCGGCTCACCACAGAGGCTGTTCCCTGCGGCGCGACGCTGGTGTTCACCCATGAACACTTCCCACCGTGGGGCCGCATCGTCGTAAGTGGTTCCGGCCATCGATGGGAGCGCGGATAGGCACGCTACCCGACTCTAGCTGAAAGGCAGAGCCCCCGTCGTTCCAAACGAGGAGTCTGCAGCCGAGGTTACGGATTCTTCGCTGCCGCTCAGCAAGACATGGGGTATGGTGCGGCTGAATTGCGTTTGACAGAAGGAGTATCTTTATGGACCAGGCGGTCACCGAGTACATCGAACAGATTAATCAGGAATGGCAGGTCGGCGTTTGCGAGTCGATTCGCCAGATCATCCACGAATCCATCCCGGAGGTGGAAGAGCGCCTACAATACCGCAAGCCGCATTATCTCAAGGACAGGAAGTACGCCTGCGTCCTCGGCACCGCCAAGGACGCAGTGAGCCTGACGATCTTCAATGCACAAACGCTCGAAGCCCCAGACGGGCTCTTTGAGCCTGGGGGGAGCGAGGACCGGAAGACGATCAAGATCCGCAAGGGCCAGCCGGTCGATCACGCTCTTCTGGCGAAGCTGATTCGGCAGGCCGCGACTGCCTGACGTTATCTGGTCAAGGTCGCTTGGCGTGTGCGAGCTGGCCGACACGCGGGGCTGGGCTTGAGAGGAAGTGGTCGGCAGTCGGGAAGCCATCGTGGAGCAACATCGGCGCAAGTAGCAGTTGATGCCGCACCCTGATAAACACCGACGCTGGAATGTCGGTAGCGTCACGGAATGCCGTGCCCTCGCCGTGCCACTCGTAGGGGCGTTCAGTTGAACGCCCGTCGAATATCTCCGCTATGCCATGCTCCTGTCACGGTGCATATCCCCCGCCCTCATCCGGCCCGCGATGCAGGAGCCGCAGGCGGCGCGGCGCCGAGCTGTTGCATCAAGCTGATGGTGTCGGGATGAGCATGGTGCTCAACGAACTTGCCGTCATCAACTCGCACGGTGCCAATCACATCCCACTCAGCCCGCCGCCCGGTGGCGGGGATTTCCATGAACTCGCCCTGATGCGTGCCGGGTTGCGTCAGCCGGTACGCCAGCCAGTTTTTCTCCCCTATCAACTCGTGGAGTGTTGCCGTCGCGTCGGGGAAGGCGGCGAAGAGGCGCTCGAAGAACGCCCTGTCCCCGCTGAAGGCGGGGTGGGCGTCCAGCGTCTCCAGGCGGCGCTCGTTTAGCGCCTGGAAGGGGACTCGAAAGACGGCCTTGTTCGCCTCGGTTGCCATGATCTTCCTCCTACGTTGCATGCCTGAGCCCGTTGCGGCGGGCTTGTCCATCGGAGCTGGAAACGTCTCGCTACGGCATCTCCCCTCAGACGCTCTGCGCGTCGTGCAGCCTGAGAGCGATCTCAACCTCAACGGCATCTCCCACCA
>JACDAU010000467.1 GCA_013695265.1 Chloroflexia bacterium | reverse complement strand
CTGTACCACTTGCTTTCCGGCGCTTACACGTACAAAGCTCAAGCTTCTACTGTCGGACGCCGACCGCGGGATCTTACCTCCCGCAGAGCGACTAACACTCGACAAGTATCTGCAACGATGGCTGGAGGACGAGGCTCGGCACAGGCTGGCCCCCCAGACCTACGATCGGTATGCACGCAATGTGCGCTTGCATCTGGTACCAACTCTGGGCAAGTTCCAGTTGGAGCAACTTCAACCACATCAGCTGCAACGCCTGTACTCCGACTTGCTCGACAAGGGCTTTAGTGCATCTCTGGTCGGGTTTGTTCATTCGATACTTCACAGCGCGCTGAAGTCGGCCGTGCGGATGAATCTGGCTCCCCGTAACGTTGCCGATGCCGTGAGCCCACCGCGAAAGCGCTTGCGGCCCTTCACCATCCTGAACACGGAGCAAGTGAGCCACCTACTCGAGACGGCGCGAGGAGACCGGCTCGAAGCACTGTACGTACTCGCCGTCATGACCGGTATGCGACAAGGTGAACTCTTGGCTCTACGCTGGCGCGATGTGGATCTCGATAGCGCCGTGGTCCACGTTACTCAGCAGATGGTCAGGCTTAAGGGTCAGGGGCGAGTGTTTGCAGATCCAAAGACTACGTATGGCCGCCGTGAAATCGCCGTTCCTGCGATGGCCGTGCAAGCCCTCACTGAACACCGTGTTCGTCAGCTTCAGGAGCGGCGTCTAGCCGGGTCGCTATGGACGGACTTGGACTTGGTCTTCACTACTCACCTCGGCGTCCCTTTGGAGGCGCACAGATTGACCGCAAAACACTTCAAGTCCCTCCTACGCCGGGCAGATCTACCAGATATACGCTTCCACGATCTACGCCATACAGCGGCCACGCTGTTGCTGGGGCAGGGAGTGAACCCAAAGGTCGTCCAAGAGCGTCTCGGACACAGCTCCATTAAGATGACTATGGACATCTACAGCCATGTGCTGCCCAACATGCAGGCTGATGCTGCTGGCAAGCTGGATAGATTGTTCCGATACGAGAGCGAGTGATTCGGGACTTTGGCTAACGCCATGCAGCACCACATTCCTCAGAGCCTGTTATGCACTTTCATGAAACCGTAGGCGGGACGCGGATTTCGCCGCACCCACGCCTCTCGGAGTGCCGCCGTAACTCCTTGAAGGACGCGGACTTCCACAAAGTGCATAACAGGCTCTCAGTGACAGCTCGCGCGCAGATGCACAGGAGTTGGCCCGCCTGGCCACAGCGACCCCAGAAGGCAAGAGGCACAGGAGAGGGAAGGCTACTTCACTTAGAGCCGGAAGGTCGTCGGCTATCCTCGCAGTGCGGCAACAATATATCTGGCGCGGTCGAACTCTTCCGTCAGCTGGCATCCCCCCCTGCGCGGTCGATTCTGTTGAATGCCTCTTGAGCTGGACAGTCATCCTTCGATAAGTGGTATTGGCTGCAATAAACTTCCGACGACTCCAGCTCGGTACTGGATGAAACTTGCTCACGGTAGAGAATAACTGCCAGTGATATTAGATAGGCGCTGTGAGCACGAGTGGTACAGTCTTCCGGCGACGTTCTCTACCATGGTTGTTACCGTCCCGGGCCGATGATCGACCGAGAACGGCCCAAAGATAGCTAGGCTATCAGCGAACGGCGAACGGTGATCCATTGGCATCTGCCCTGCACGGACGATCAGGTCGATCGTACTGGAAGGTTGGCGATCCGCATGGATGTGCGTGTGAACCAGCGGAACGGACAGGGATCGAACCGCCACCTTGTCACAAGAAACGTGGTACCCGATATCCCCAGTACTCCCGTTACCTGCAAGGCAGCCCCTGTCCGACACGGCCCTTGATCATCTGCGGAGCCAGGCAGCGCGCGGTGCAAGTCTCAGGCAGCTTGCGTCAGAGTTCAGTGTAAGCCACGAGACGATCAGGCGGCTGATCCGAGACCACTCTCACTCAGTTGCCTGAGAGGCGGCTCCTTCAACCCGCCTGGTCGCTGTCCTGCCTTTGGTAACTGCTGCGGGGCAGGCAGCCCTAACCACCTATCGAGATCCGTTCAGCCCCGATACTCTCGCCAGACACAATTCTTGGCGTGACAAAGCGGTGCGAGTGTGGCATTCCTGGCCTCGCGGGTCGCGTCGCCCATCTCACACAGTTCCTTCCCTTACCCCATCCTCCTCGTAACGCTTGCCGTATCGTTCGTTGGACTATGGTCGGGTAGTGTACACTCGTGCGGTGAGTGGTCCGCGCCTGCCACTTGGGTCCGTACGGTTGGAGGTCCTGCTACGGTGCCAACAACGGTGAGGGATGATCTGATCACGGGGATTGAGGAGACGGTACAGCCGGAGCACGCGAGCCTGTGGCTCCGGGAGCCCGGGCGCCAATAGACAGGGCACTACCTCCCCGTACGCATAACAGTTGCTCTGCGCACCGCCGACTGCGTCGTAACGCCCACCGTAACGATCTCCGGACGGTCGCCGACTATTCTACGCTCAGCGGCGATAGGTTACCGCGCGAATGAGGGAGGTGTCACGATGTTGAAGGCGGAACACAGCGTAGCCATTGACCGGCCTGTCGAGGAAGTGTGGGATTACATCAACGACCCACGAAACGACACCGAATGGCAGTCGATGATCGTGGAGGCGGTGCAGGTGTCCGAGGGTCCCGTGGGCGTGGGCACGGTGTAGCGCATCACGGCGAAGGTGCTCGGACGGCGGTTCGACACGACCTTCGAGGTCACGGAGTACGAGCCGAACAGGAGGAGCCGGATCAAGTCGACCTCGGGGCCATTCGCGTTCACCGGCACCTACGAGGTGGAGCGCGCCGACGGCGGCACGCGCTTCACGTGGGCGATGGAGGGAGACCCGGGTGGCTTCTTCAAGCTCGCTGAGCCGCTGGTCGCGCGGGTGATCAGCCGGCAGGTGCGGGCGGACCTCGAGACCCTCAAGGATCTGCTCGAGACCAGGGGGTAGCGCACGGCGCAGGAACAGCTCGGCCCGGAGGTTGGTATCAGGGCCGGTTGGATGCTCCTCCTCTATATCGCAGACGGGGCGGAAGGCCTGATCTTCACTCCCTGCTCATAGTAGTATTGTGGACCGGGATCGTCCGGCCTCTGCGCCACAGCGATCTTGAGAGGAGTTCCCGCGTGAACACTGGACAACGGGCTGGGAAAGTAGTGCGGGCGACTTTGCAGCCAGGGCACGCGAGCCTCTGGCTGCGGCCTCCCAAGGCGAGTCGATGAGCCGCCGGAGTGCCGCGTGGCTCGCCTGGGCGCTCTGCGGGATAGTGACGAGCCTGGCGGTGGGGCTGTTCGGCATCCGGCTGCTGGGCAGCGATGGTCAGGACAACGTGTTCCGGATTGCCGACGATGCCCTGTTCTCGCTGGCTATGCCGGTGGTTACTGCGATTGTGGCCGCGCTGATCGTCTCGCGCCAGCCGCGCAACGTTGTCGGCTGGCTGATGATGGTAATCGTAGCTTCTTCCCTGGTGGGCCTGCCGATCGTGACCTATATCGAGCGCCTCGCGCCGTCCCTTACAGCACCCACCCCACTGCTCGTGTTCGCCGTCTGGTTCAGCAGTTGGAGTTGGGTGCTGCTCATCTACCCGCTGCTCCTGATCGTGCTCCTGTTCCCGAACGGACGCCCGCCCACGGCACGCTGGCGCTGGGTGGGCATGGCGGCGATTGCCTGGGCTGCGATCTTCGTGACCCTGGTGACGATCTCACAGCCGCTCATGGCGGGGACCACGCCTGAACTGGTGCTCGACAACCCGATCGGTATCCTTGGCCAGGAGACCGCCCAGCCACTGTTCAACACGTGGATCGCAGGCTCGGCGGTGCTAATCGTGCTGTGCGTGGCGTCGCTGTTCGTCCGCTACCGGCGCGCAGGCCACACCGAGCGCGAGCAGATCAAGTGGCTGCTGTACGCCTGCGCCGTGTTTCTGGCAGTAGATGTTGGAGGGTGGCTCGGTGGGCTAACCGACACGCGCAGCATAGCCAGCGACATCTGGTCGGTGTTCTTCGGGCTCAGCGTGGTTGCCTTCCCGGCCGCGATCGGTGTAGCCATCCTGCGCTACCATCTCTATGAGATAGACCTTATCATCAGGCGGACCCTCGTCTACGGCCTGCTTACCGCAATGCTTGCGCTGTTCTACTTCGGCGGGGTGGCGCTGTTGCAATCCCTGTCTCGCTCGCTGACAGGCGGGCAGGCGCAGCAGCCTCAGTGGGCGATTGTCGCCTCGACCCTCGCTATTGCCGCCTTGTTCCAGCCGCTCCGGCATCGCATCCAGAGGTTCATCGATAGGCGCTTCTACCGGAGGAAGTACGATGCGGCCAAGACGCTGGAGACTT
>JACDAU010000005.1 GCA_013695265.1 Chloroflexia bacterium | reverse complement strand
TGCCGCGCCCGTTCCTCGCCGACTTGCTTCACCAGGTGCGCGTACACCAGGCCGTGGAGGGAGGTCACCTTGGCCGTCGTGTAGCCGGTCGCGCCCGACGCCACCCGGCCCACCTCGACGACGGCTACGCGGGTGCCGGCCCGCTTGAGGAGGAGGGCTGTCGAGAGCCCGGTGATCCCTGGACCGATAACGGCCACGTCCGCCGTTACGTCGCCGGACAGTGGAGGGTAGCTCGTCTGCGGGGTAGTAGCTACCCATAGCGAGATATTGCGTTCATCCAAGCTACCCAACTTCTACCTCCTTCTGTTCCATCAACAATGCGTAGGGTGCCCGGCACGTGCAGGTTCTCCTGTGGCTGGGTCACCGAGCCGGAGAGCACCCTGGCGGCTCGCGCGGTATCGAAGGCCGAGCCGTGATACGGGCAAACCAGCAGCTTCCTCAGCGGGTCGTACCCCACCGTGCACCCCTAGAGAGCCGGTCAAGTAGTCAGATAGACGATCAACTGAAGGACCGCTCGCCGAATTTGGATGTAGGTATTCCGTCGCTTTACCTCGCAGCGGCCGCCCGCACCTTGGGTCTCGAAGCACTACTTGACCGGCTCTCTAGGTACCCACTCCGGGGAGCGCTTCAGTCTCAGCTTGGCGATGCGTAGTCCGTCCATCTCCTCGACCGTGGCGACATAGCCGCCCAGCCGGGCGGTGAAGCCCACCTCCGGCACGGTGCCCAGGAGCCCGAACACGACCCCACCCACCGTGTTGTACGAATCGGTATCCATACGAATATTGAATTGCTCCTCGAGCTCCGGGATCGGCAGCAGCCCGTTCACGAGGGCTTCATCCGGGCCGACGATCTCGATATCGGGGCTAGAGGCCTCGGGATCCTCGGCGACGCCGCCGACGAGCCCATCGAGTAATCCCTCTCGGGTAACGATGCCCGCCGTTCCCCCGTACTCATCGATCACCACCGCCATCTGGGTGCGGCGCTCCCTCATCTGCGCGAGCACGGCGTCCGCGTGCCCCGCCAGCGGGACTAGCAGGGGCGGCTGGGAAAGATCCAGCACGTTGAACACCTTGAGCCTCCGCCCATCGACGAGCTCGGCTAGCATACCCACGAGCTGCTTGACGTTTATCACGCCCACGACGTTATCGATATCGCCTTCGTACACCGGGTATCGGGTATACCCCGCCTCCGCGGCCGTCCTTAGCAGCTCGGGCAGCGAGATATCGGAGGGGACGGCTACTACTTCCGTCCTCGGGAGCATCACGCTTGCGGCGGTAATGCGGTCAAACTGGAAAGCGCGTTGTATGAGGTCCTGCTCGTGCGGCTCCAGGGCACCGCCCTGGGCGCTGGCGTACACCAGCATCGCGATCTCCTCCTCGGAGTGGATCATCTGCGCCTCCGAGGCGGGCTCGAAGCCGAGTGCCCGGACGACCAGCCGACCCATGCCGTTCATGAGATTGATGAACGGGCGGAACACGAAAAGGAAAATCCGGAGCGGCCCCGTCACCCACAGCGCGGTGCTCTCAGATGCCTGCAGCGCGATCGTCTTGGGCGCGAGCTCCCCGAGAACTATGTGCAGCACGGTGATAATGGTGAAGGCGATGCCAAACGCCACGCCATGCACGCCCCAGGCAGCTCCCGTCTCGCTAAGGCCGAGCGTTCTCAGCGGAGGCTCTAAGAGATGGGCGAGCGCAGGCTCCCCGATCCGGCCGAGCAACAAGCTGGCCATCGTAATGCCAAGCTGGGTCGCCGCGATGAAGTCATCGGTGTTGTCGAGCGCCTTGCGCACCACGCGGGCTCGCGCGTTGCCTTCGGCTACAAGCTGGTCTATGCGTGTCTTGCGGACACTTACAAGTGAGAATTCGCAGGCGACGAAATAGCCGTTGATCAGAGCCAGAAGTAGCACCACCAACAACAGTAAGATCGTCGCCCAGATAGATCCCTCCATGTCTGTTATCGCTCCTGACGGGCCTTGAAGACCTCCGGGCTTACTCTAATGTCCTAGCATAGCCCTCCGGCCTCTGAGAGCCTGTGCCGGAAGAGCATGACAAATATCTCCCCTATCTCCCCGCCGGGCCGGCCAGACAGCGCCGCTGGCCTCGCGACTCTCGGGTTCCGGTACCGACCAAGTTAGCCCGGGGATGCTAGAGCCCGCCCCGCTCCCGATTCTAGTGGACGAGGATACCGCCCGTCTGTATGCTCGCCCGAACGTCCTAGACCTGGGGCCCTGCACCGAGGGCAGCAGCAGTGCGTTGCATCTGTTCCGGGGTCCGGCATCTGCAAGGCACTTCGAGGCGGATCGGGCTGGGAATGGAACTCACGATTTGTCGCTGTTGCGATTGCGCCACAGCGCCCTCCTCTCTTCCAAACTTTAGGAACCTAATAGAATTGTCCGTGGGTCGAGATGCTAATGCCGACGAGCTGGTTTGTCTATCGATACCCCTCGGTCCTAATCATCCGCTGGATGCCCCGAATCGTCGTGACCAACCGCAGCCAGACCACCGAGCAGCGTCTCGATATGGTGCTCAAGCTTCTCGGAGACGGCGTGCTCGAGGCGGTTGGCTTCGATGCCTGCCTCTACCGCCGAAAAGCCGATGAACTCGATCAGGTACCGCTCGATCAGGTTGCGGCGACGGCCTGCTCGGGAAGCCAGCGCCTCGCCCGCAGGCGTCAGCTTTGCACCGTGATATGGCGTACGCTCCACTAGTCCGAGGTCAGCTAGCTTCTTCATCATGCGGGTCGCAGAAGGATTGCTTACGCTTAGATGCGCAGCCACGGCAGAGGTAATAGCCTTGTCAGAGTTTTCTTGGAGTTCGCATATAGCCTTCAGGTAATTCGTGCCAGCCCGACCAAGCGTTTGGTCTCGCACACTCATCGATCTCACTGCTCGACGTTCCCCCCACGTAGGTCAGCGGCCGTACGCAGTGGCCGTACCTTGGATGATCCCACCCACAGTAGCAACAGCAGTGCGGCGACGAGCGCCGCCTCAGCCACCACGGAGGCCAGGTCGATCGCTCCTACCGCCTCCACCTCTCCCGCGTGCGGACCAAAGAAGGGAATGCCGACAGTGCGCGTCACCACGTAGAGGGAGATCACCGCGAGGTTCCCGATGACACCCACCAAGATCAGTCGTCGTCGCGGCCGATACAGCAGGCCATCGCTCAGGAGCACCTGGGCGATGGCCACGACCAGGAAGAACGCCCCGTAGCCCCACCACTCTGCGTAATGTCGGGGCATGGCCGATACATGGAGCAGCCCGGCTACGAGCGACAGCACTGCCGCTGTATATGAGATCTGTCTGACCGAGTATGGTTCAGCGCCAGGATCGCCACCTCGGGGCATGGCCTCTGCGGCAAGCCGGACCGACTGCCATCCGGTGATGCGCGGGTTTGTTCGCATCACCCCTCCACCGTCAGGGTGGCGACCATTCCGGCGAGCTCGTGCGGGATGCAGAAATACGCGTACTCG
>JACDAU010000440.1 GCA_013695265.1 Chloroflexia bacterium | reverse complement strand
ATACCAGGACACGGACGCGATCGTGCTTGCCTTGCCGCGCGGCGGGGTTCCGGTCGGCTACGAGGTTGCGCGGACGCTCGCGGCGCCGCTCGACGTACTGGTCGCGCGCAAACTCGGTGCTCCCGGACAGCCGGAGCTTGGCATCGGGGCAATTGCGCCGGGCGGCATCCTCGTCATGAGTTCCCAGGCGCCGCGCGTACCAGGTGTGACGCCCGAGTACGTCGAGGACGTTACCCGTCGGGAGACCATCGAGATGCAACGACGAATGCGTTTGTATCGAAGCAATCGCCCAGCGGTCAACCTCCAGGGCCGGGCCGTGATCCTTGTCGACGATGGCCTTGCAACCGGTGTCACCGCTCTCGCCGCCGTGCGGTCGGTCCGACAGCAGGGAGCGCACTGCGTTGTGTTTGCCGCTCCAGTATGCGCGTCGCAGGCCATCCACACGCTCGTGCCGGAGCTGGATCACGTGGTATACGTCCACGCTCCTGATGACATGCGCGCCATCGGGTTGTGGTACGACAACTTTCGGCAGACCACGGATGAGGAGGTGCAACGCCTGCTTGGGCTCGACGGGTGAGGAACGTGTCACCGGCCGACGCAGGTAACGGTATACTGCACCCGAACACGGAGATAGGGGACGATGGGATGACGACGAGGACGTACACGGCGGTGTTGCAGTTCGAGGACGGCACATACATCGCGGAGTGCCTGGAGATCGGCACGGCAGCGCACGGACACGACGTCCAAGAGGCGCTGCAGAACCTCACGCGGTCAACGGAGGCGTATCTGCGCAAGAACGCTCCCCCACCTCCATCCACGCCGCTGGTAACGACGTTCGAAGTGCAGCTTGATCCATAGTCGTTGACGCCCTGTCGTTTCTATTCAGGTGGGTTCACCTCCACCACAACCGGCTTGATCTCGGAGGGGTCTCGGTCGAACATACCGCGCATCTCACCGAAGAGACTGTTGAGATCCTCGGGCGCAACCGCCCGGCAGAGTCGCGCGGCGTACGTCTCGCGCAGCTTTTTCACGTAGTACTCGGCGTCGTAGTCGGTCGCCCCCGGCTCGTACAGCTTCTTGTACCCGTGCCTGCCATGCGCGGCGTGATAGTAGCGGACACGGTCGCCCGGCTTCCAGCGTGCATTCGCGGCCAGCAGTACCTCGTACTGCTCCTCCTTCTTTCCCGAAGCCCGATACGCTTCCTCGGACTTCGAGAGAAACACCGTGACAGCGAGATCCTCGACTGGCACTTGCTTCGACCGAATGGCGTACACCCTTTGCTCAAAGCTTTCTCGAACGCCCGCGAAGTCCAGCGCGAGCAACTTCGGCAATGCCTCGTTGAAGAACTGCTCCCCGTACGGCTCGTTGCGCGAACTCTTGAACGCCGCGCCGACCATCTTAATCTTGCCATCGTAGCCTTGCAGGATGTAGTTCTTCTCCTGGTACGAGTACATCCGCGCATATCGCCCATCGTGCTCAATCGTAATGCCCTCTGGCAACTCGCGCCCAACTTCCGCGACGAGCCGCAGTTCATCCTCGAAGGTCCACCCCTCGGGCACCGTGAAGTACACACCGTCCGTGTCCGCCTCGATGAGCCGCATGCCCTTTGCTCGAAGCTCGCGCATCATCTGCTGCAAGATCTCCTGCCCGCGCTGCGTGACCTGCGTGGCTGCCGCGATGTCACCGAACAGGGCGAAGCTCGCGCCCATTGAGCCGTAAAAGCTGTTGATGAGGATTTTCATCGCGCCCTGCATGGCATCGTGGTACACCCGCTCCGCCGACCCGGCGAGTTGCGCACGACCCAGCTGCTTGTGCTCCAGCCTCAGGTGCGTGAGCTTTTGCAGCATGCCGGGGAAGACGCGGAGCGAGTCGGTGCGCGGCGCGATCTCGTATGCGAGCATGATACTGGGGTACAGTGAGGCGACGTCCGCCTTGACTACGTTCGAGAGGATGCCGCTCAGGTACATCCGGGTGTAGCCACCGATGTACTTCTCCTCCGCGATGGCCGCGCCCGCGCGCGGGATGGATCGCCCCGCCCAAAGGTAGGCGCGCACGAGCATCGGCTCGATCAAGCCCTGGCCAGTGCCCGCGGTGGCGATCCGCTCGTACGTCTTCGGAACCATGCTCGCGAGCGCGTAGGAGCTTGCCATCAGCAGGCCGGAAAGTGCGTCGACCTCGCGGACGTCGTCAAGTGCGTAGCGGCGCACCCGCTCCGGGTCCATGAGCCACGTGCGGTGGATCTCCGGCCCCTCGACGTATTCCCGCTCCGCGGAAGCGAGGCCGAAGTAACGTGCGGCGGATTTCAGGCCGTACGATCGGATGTCGTGGACGATTGCGTCGCGCCGCTTGACGGCGTGCAGCGTGTCGATGATCTCCCTGCCAGCGACGCTGTGTCGACGGAACGACTGGTTGCGCGCGCCAACCTTCAGCGCGTCGCGGCTTTCTACTGGCGCGTCGTCGTCGCGCCCCATGCCGAGGTGTACCTCTTTCGCGATGGAGCGGGCAACGAGGTATGGCATGTCGAAGTCGAAGACGTTGTGCCCTTCCAGGACGTCGGGGTCGCGCTCGCCGACGAGCCGCACGAACTCCCCGATGAGTCCAGCCTCGCCCCCGTGCTCGTTCGCATCCAGCACCCGCTCCCAGCCGGAGCTGTCGCGCATGGAGATCATAAAGATCTCGCCATCAAGGGGGTTCAACGAGGTGGTCTCCAGGTCGAACTGCATCCGGCGCACGTCTTCCCAGAGCATGCCCTTGTAAAAGGCGCGGCCGGTCTGGACCAGGTACTGTTCCACAGGTGGGCGGTAATACACGTGGTCGCGCAGATCCCAAAGGCGGTCGCGGCCCTGGCTTCGCAGAATCGCACGCTCCAGGAATGCGAAGTTACGGGCGAGCACCAGGTACTTGTAATGACCGTCGCCATCGAGTTCCCGGTACCCCGCCTGCCTCCCGTGGGGCAGCGTGGGGAAACGGTCAGAAGGGACCAGCCGCTCCACCGGCAAGTCACCAAGCAGCGCGAGGTCGGGGACGAGGAGCCACGGGTTGAAGGCGTCATTCTCCGCCTGTGTAGAGCCATCGTTTACCCTGCGCCAGACTCGAGCCTGGCCCGCGTAGGTCGCGAGCACGGAGACGATGCCGGGCGTCTCGTCCACGCCGAAGAGCGTGGAATCGCCACCGGGCGCGTCCGCAGCGGTAAGGAGCATCTCGCTTTCTGTGATCATGGTTCGAGTGTAGCAGAGGAGGGTATTGGAGCCCACCCAATCACCCGCGGCTGGCCCTCCTGCGCCCTGACTTCTCACGCCGCTGTGCGTCCACTTCGTACAACATTATTGATGTAGCGCATGCGACGTTAAGGGATGTTGCGGCACCACCCATCGAGATCCGTATGAGGACGTCGCACAGTTCTCGATACGCCTCGCTCAGACCCCGCGTCTCGTTGCCGACGACGAGAACAGTGGGGCGCATGAGGTTCAGAGCCGACAGGTCCGTGTCCGCCCTGGCACTGCTGCCCACGACCTGGAAGTCGCCAATTGCGGTCTGGATGACGTCAAACCAGGGCAGCAGCTCCTGGTGCGAGGGTAGCCGGACTACTGGTGTAGCGAAGAGGGAGCCCGTGGACCCGCTCACCACTTCCGGCGAGTACACGTCCGCCGCGTGGCCGGTGACGATGAGTCCGTGCGCTCCGAGCGCATCGCAGGACCGAATGATAGTGCCGAGGTTGCCGGGGCTTGCCGGCCGGTCAAACACGACGACAAGCAGATCCTCGCGGACGGGTATGCGACTGAGATCGTCGGGTGGCATGGCGGCCAGGGCGATCAACTCGGAGGTCTCCTCCTTGCCGCTGAGCTTCGCCATAAGGTGCAAGGGTAGCTCGTAGTGTGCTTTCGCTGCGGACTGACGGAGGACGCCCTCGGCCCAGCTGGACAGGGGGCGCTCGCGCGAGAACAGAAACGCCCTGATCTCCCAGCCGTGCTCCAGCGCCAGGTTGATCGGCCGGACCCCTTCCACGAAGAACTCGCGACGCTTCTGCCGCTTCGTCCTGTTGCGCCTGAGAGTTTCCGCGTACTGGAAGTCGTTGTCCTCAGAGTGGATCCGAATGAGCTGCGGTCTCATACGGTCCGAGGCCCCGGCGGCCATGGAGCGCGTCCGGGCGAGGTGCAACACGTCGAGCGTGCGCGGGCCAGGTGGCACTCCGGATTGTGGCTCCACACCCCTATGCGGTCGCGGCACGCCGGTCGACGCGTGACCGCACGGAGACGTCGTCGGCTACCACGCCAGGGGCTCCGGGAAGAACTCCTCGACCAGCTCGCGATAGTACGGTGTGAGGGCGGTGACATCGGGTCGCTCGTCGCCCTTCGAGTACAGGTCGTACGGGTTGAACGCCTGGACCTCCGGCAGCATGCGGCGATCCTGCTCGTTCGTCAGGTGCGCATACGCACTGTCGCGGTGCCATGGGTAAAAGGAGTGGTAGCGGATCATGTAGAGCGCCTCGATGGGTAGCCGGGCATCGTCTCTGACCACATGGAACAAATACTCGTCGTGCCCGAAGGACAGATGGATGTTGTCGAGGCCGATGCCTGCCTCGTAGATGCCGTTCGGGGTCTGATACTGCGGATTCTCGCCGTCCGGGTTGTCCGTGAAGAACTCGTGGAACACGATGGCGTCCGACCAGGCGCAGCCGACGGGGAACGTATCCCCGACCACGGCCCACTGCGGCTCGTTGTAATCGACGGACAGCACCTTGCCAGCATCGTGTATGAAGCCGGTCGCGATCATCCAGCGCGGGTGGCCGTCTTTGCGGATGCGCTCGGCGGTCTGCATCGCGTGTTCCATCTGCGTGAAGCTGGTATCGGGATCGCTGTCGTCGACGAATGTGTTCAGATGTTCCATCATGGCCCACATGCGCAACCGCCGCGTGCGCTTCTCGGGAACGGTATACGTGTCCTTCTGGCGGAGGACGAACTCAAGCGTCTGGTGCTGGTGGTTCAGGCGATAGAACGCCGCGACTTTCGGGTTGGTCTCCTCTTGAAAATCCCGAAACTGATCCTCGGGTCTGGGCTGCGTTCCTCCGGTTCGAGCCTCGGAGTATCCGGTAATGGCGGACATGCTGGCCTCCTTTCGCGCTGTGTTGGTGCGTTCTTTGTCGGAGGGAATGGGTGGCTGCCCTGATGGCTGACGGGGAAGCAGCACTTGCCGTGCCAGCGGCCCGAGTCAGAAGGGGTAACGCGGTTTCAGCGCCGAATGGCTACCGCGCCGACGACGAGCAACGCGATTCCGACGAAGGTCCAAGGGCTCGCCGGGTGCTTGTCCACGCCGAAGAGGCCGAAGTGGTCGATCGTTGCCGCGAGCGCGAGTTGAGCGATAAGCGCGACCGCGACCCCCGCTGCCACGCCGAGCTTCGAGATCGTGTACACCACGCCGGTAATGATCAGGATGCCAACCACCCCGCCCGCCAGGCTAATCAGCGGCGCCTGGCTGATCCTGCCGAGGTTGCCGTTGCCGAGGCCCAGCAGCAGCGCGACCCCGGTGACGATCGCCCCGCTGATGAGCACGACGAAGGTGCTCTCGAGCAGACCGATGCTCTTTGTCAGCAGGCTGTTCATCGGTCCCTGTAGCCCGATGGCGGCGCCCGTGCCGAGCGCGACGAGGATGGGAAGCAGAATCGATCTGTTCACAACGAGCGAAGCCTCCGGGAGAATGCTGGAACCGTGTGCAACTGGGCGAGAACCACCCGTCGGCTGAATGGTAGCGGATTGCCGTCCCTCGCGGGAGAGACATCCATGGTCCTTCCCTCGACTACCGAACCGGGCGCCCAGTGGATCGGCCCAAACTGCTTGGCCGTGACGCCGGTTTGACAATGCCGCGTGAGCGACAGTACAGTAACGTGCTATGTCTTTGTTTGAACGCGTTGGACGCGGCGTTATCTTTGGCTTCCCTGCGGGGGTTGCCGCGCTCACGGCGCTAGGCGCGTGGCGACTCGCCCAACGGCTCGTCCGGCCAAAAACGGTCGGTCTGAAGTTCTTCACCCCGTGGGAACTGGGCATCCCGTATGAAGATGTGGAGTTCATGACTTCCGACGGGCTGAAGCTGTCCGGCTGGTGGCTCGAAGCTCCCGGCGCGACGCGCACCGTGGTAGCACTCACCGGGCACTATGGCGGGCGCTCGGACGCGTTGGGGATCAGCGCGGCGCTCTGGCGCAAGGGCATGAACGTCCTCCTGTTCGACTTCCGGGGACGCGGCACTTCTGACCCGCACATCAATACGCTCGGATACTGCGAGACACTTGACGCACTCGCCGCGACTGCGTTCGCGCGGCGCAAGGCGCCCGGTTCCGCAGTCGG
>JACDAU010000176.1 GCA_013695265.1 Chloroflexia bacterium | reverse complement strand
GCCGCGGACTACCAGGCGCTCGTGCTCGGCAATGGCGTGCAGCGCGATGACGCGACCGTCCGCTTCGTGCTGGCAGTGCTGGGCGTTTCCGCGCCCGCGCAGCGCCGCGTGGTGGGTTTCCGGTTGGACGAGCTAACGCCTGCCCCGACGCAGCGCAGGTCGATGGGCTTCAACAGTACGGCCACGCGGGATCGGGAGGCTGCGAGCGACGCCGAAGCACCGGACCAGGAGCTGATCGCCCCGCCAACGGTGGTCGATGGCGATGGGCTGTTCGCGCTCGCAGCGGCGGATCACTGGTGGGTGAACGCGCCGTCAATCGCGCTTCTTACCCCACATCCCGGCGAGATGGCACGGCTGGTAGAGAAGTCCGTTGCCGAGGTTGAGGCGAATCGGATCGGGGTCGCGTCTACCGCAGCGCAACAGTGGGGTAAGACCGTGCTGTTAAAGGGAAGCTACCCGCTTATCGCCCGTCCAGACGGACGGGTTGAGGTGCTGACCGAGGCTCATCCCGAGTTGGGGACAGCGGGCACAGGCGACGTGCTTGCTGGACTCTGCGGTTTCTTCATCGCGCTGGGCCTTGAGCCTGCCGAGGCGGCACGAACTGCGCTGGTGCTGGGTTCTCGTACCGCGCGCATCGCGGCGGAACGGTTCGGCCGCGACACGGTACGGGCGTCCGACCTCATAGACGCGCTCCCGGAAGCCCGGAAGCAGCGTGAGCGCTAGCGCGGCCGACGAAGGCGTGACCGTGGAAAACAATCAACCCCGTGGACCCGCTTGGGTGGGCGTGGACCTCGCGGCCCTACGGCACAACGTGCGCAGGATGCTATCCGTCGGGCCTTTGGGCACCAAGCTTCTGGCTGTCGTGAAGGCGGATGCGTATGGTCATGGGGCGGTGCCCGTCTCGCGCGCGGCGCTGGAGGCCGGGGCGTGGGGTCTCGCGGTCGCCCGAATGCGTGAGGGCGTTACTTTGCGCGAGGCCGACATCACGGCTCCCGTGCTCGTGCTGGGCTACACTCCGATCCGGGAACTGTCCATCGCGCTCGCGCACGATCTCGCGATCACGGTGTCCGGCATGCAAACCGCGTTGGCGCTCTCGGCGCTGGGCACGGCAACTGGCCGTGATGCCCGGCTGCACCTGAAGGTCGACACAGGGATGCATCGGTACGGCATCGAGCCCGAAGGCGCAGTTGAATTCGCGGCAAGACTTGCGGCACTACCAGGGGTCAGGCTTGAAGGCGTGTACACCCACTATGCCACGGCTGATGAGAAGGACAGCCCGGTATACGCCCAACAGGCGGCACGGTTCGAGGAGGTCGTGCGTGCGTTGGGGCTCCGGGGTTTACGACCGCCACTAGTTCATGCGGCAAATAGCGCAGCCGCGATCAGCAGCCGGGAGCCCCATTGGGACGCTTTCCGAGCGGGGATCGCGCTATACGGCGTGCAGCCGTCGCACGGACGCGCGCTTTCGTTGCGCCCCGTTATGAGCCTGAAAGCGGAGGTTGGACAGGTACTTGACGTACAGGAAGGGGAAGGGGTATCCTACGGGCAACGTTACCGGGCTGCAACCAGGATGGCAGTAGCGGTGGTGACTTGTGGGTACGCGGACGGCTACATGCGATCACTCGGTGGCACGGGTGAGGTGTTGCTGGGGGGGCGGCGGTGCAGAGTGCTCGGGTCCGTGTGCATGGATAGCCTGGTCGTCGGGCTACCCGGCGACTTGGACATTGCGGTCGGCGCGGAGGCCGTGCTGCTCGGGACGCAGGGTGCGGAGCAAGTCAGCGCAGAGGAGTTGTCAGGTCGGGCGGGCACGATTGCGTACGAGTTGTTGTGCGCGATGGGGCGTCGGCCAGACCGGCGGTTTAATGGCTGACTTACATAATGAGCATTATCGGAAGTTGATTTTCCGGGTCTAGCCGGAGGTCACAAACTGGATTCACAGAACATACAAGGGAGGCGTGACAAACATGCTACGACGCAGAGACCTCAAGAACAACGAGGAGAACGCTGAGGAGACCAGCGCCGAGACGCCAACCGCCGAGAGATCGGCTACCCCTGCCACTGCGCAGGATGGAGGAACGAGCAACGCGAACATCAGCCCTGGCGGGCTGGCATGGAGGCCTATGCGACAGACAAATGAGGAGTGGCGGCCGCAGACCCAACGCGCTGCGAGCACCGGCGAGGAAAGCATCATTGGCGCGGAGGATTTCTTCAATGGCAACTACAGGTCTGAGCGTGGGGTGCGCGTTCAAGGCCGGGTTGAAGGTTCCATCGAGTCCAAAGGTCACATCCTGATCGAGGATCAAGCACAGGTGATGGCGGACATGACGGCCGAGGATATCACGGTCGCGGGCCGATACAACGGCAAGGTCGAGTGCCGCCGCCGTTTCGAAATAACACCCTCCGGCGTCGTCACGGGCGAGATCAATACCGACCTGCTCGTCGTGCAGGAAGGCGGCTACTTTGATGGCAAGCTCAAGATGAAGGATCGCTCCGGCTCCGGCCGCAACTCTCCGACGCAGCGCCCCGGTGAGCAGGGTGGCTCGGACACGAGCACGACCGGAACTGAGGAGCAGACACCGGCTCAGGTATAATCGAGGAGGGTTCATCCTCAATTATGCCTAGAAAGCCGGTCACTCCTTGAGAACGCCCCGCGATCCCCTCTTACTCGTCACTGCCTTTCTCGCGGGCGCGACGGTTATGTCCACAGAAATGGGCGCGTCGCGTTTGCTCGCGCCCTACTTCGGCACATCGTTGCTTATCTGGGCCGCGCTAATCGGGCTTGTGCTTATTTATCTCACGCTGGGCTACAGCGTTGGCGGCAGGCTTGCAGACCGACACCCCTCGCATGCGGCGTTGTACAAGCTGACCGCGTGGGCGGGTTTCTCAATCGTGCTGGTGCCGATTCTGGCGCGACCGTTTCTGCAGTGGTCTTCGCGTGGCTTCACGGAGTTCTCGCAGAGCGCGTTCTTCGGTTCACTGTTCGCGATCATATTGCTCTTTTCCGTGCCTCTGACCTTGCTCGGTTGTGTCTCTCCGTGGGCTATCCGGCTGCGGGTCCAGAGCGTCGCGAGCGCCGGCACCTCGGCTGGCGGCCTGTACGCCCTGAGCACCGTTGGCTCGATTTTCGGCACGTTCGTGTCGGTTCTGGTGCTCCAGCCGGAAATCGGCACGCGCGCCAGTATCTGGGTCTTTGGCATCGCGCTCCTCGCGGTGTCACTTGCCGGACTCGCTGCTGAAGTTGGGGTGCGGCGGACGGTTCCGTACGCGGCGATGCTGGGTGTGGCGGTGCTGCTCGTGCTCGTCTTCCGAGGTGGCAGCATTCGCGCGGCGGAAGCGGGCGACACCCTGCTGTATGAGGACGAGTCGGCGTACAACTACATCCAGGTCACCGAGGACCAGGGCTGGCGCAAGCTGATACTCAATGAGGGCCAGGCGGTTCACTCGCTGTACAACCCGGACGTGCTTCTGACCGGCGGTCCATGGGATTACTTCCTGCTCGCGCCCCTGTTTCGTCCCGAGGGTATCACCACACCCGTAAAGGATGTTGCCGTCGTGGGACTCGCGGCGGGCACAATGCCGCACATGTACTACGAGGTATACCCGGAGGCGAAGGTTGACGGGATTGAAATCGATGGCCAGATCGTCGAGGTGGGTCGAAGGTACTTCGCAATGAACGATCCAAATTTAAACGCCATTGTGGCGGATGGCCGTCAATTTCTGCTGACCACACAAAAGCAGTACGATGTCATAGCCATCGACGCGTACCGCCAGCCGTACATCCCGTTTCACCTGGCGACGCAGGAGTTCTTCCGCACGGTACACGACCGCCTTAAGCCCGGCGGGGTGGTGGTCATCAACGCTGGCGGCACTCCTGGCGATTTCCGGCTTGTCGAGGCGATGGGCAATACCATGGGTTCCGTCTTTCCGAGTGTCTTCATGGTGACGACGGCAAACCGCTATAACACGCTGGTATATGCCACCAAGTCTGAGATGACGGAGGCGCAGTTTCGGCGCAATGCGTCCGCAGTACAAGAACCCATACTGCGCAGGGTAGCGGAGCAGGCGTTCCTGATTGGTAACTTCCGGGCGTATGAGCCTCGTCCCGAGCGTGCGTTCACCGACGACCTCGCGCCGATCGAGCGGGTGATCGACCAGATCATCGTAGACTACGCAATGAACCAGACCCGCGAGTAGGCCGCCGTGCTCTCTGTTCTCACGAGCACCGTGGCGCCCGTTTTCGCGATAGTGTTGTTCGGCGTGTGGTTGCGAAAACGCGAGATCCTCGATCCCGTCGCGCTGTCCCGCATCGCTCTCTACGCATTGAGTCCCGCCCTCATCTTCTCCAGCATCGCGCGCAGCACCGTGCCAGTTCCCGAGCTGGCACTTGTGGCTGCGGGCGTCGTTTCCCTGATGGTCTGTCTGTACGCCGTGGGCATGGTCGCCGGCGCCGTGTTGACCACGACCGACGATGGCCGGGCCGCGTATCTCTTGTCGACCGTCTTTATGAACTCGGGCAACTATGGCCTGCCGATCATTCTCTTTGCCTTCGGCGAGGACGGCTTCGCCATTGGCGTGCTCTACTTCGTCACGCAGAGTTTCCTGACAAACACCGCCGGTGCGTACGTCGCGTCGCGGGGCACAGCGCGACCGCGCGAAGCGTTGAGTAACGTCCTGCGCGTCCCGGCGCTCTATGCCGCGGCTTTCGCGCTGCCGTTCCCCTTGCTC
>JACDAU010000408.1 GCA_013695265.1 Chloroflexia bacterium | reverse complement strand
ATCCTGGCTATCGGTCACCGGCGCGATGTGTACAAGGACCGACAGGAGCGCAAGAATATTGGGGTATAGCAGCCTGCAAGGGTGAGGCAGGACTGGGCACGTGCGTCGCTGAGGTTGCGGCACTCGTTAGCCACGGGGGCTGCGGGCGACATCTCGCGGGGTATTCGGCGCGGAGCTGGGCAGCTCCTGCCAGGGGAGCACGGTCGTGGCGAGCACGCTCTGCACCCTGTTGTCCGTCTCCAGCTTCCCCTCAATGATGAGCAGCGGGGAGCGGCGGACATACGACCGGTAGCGTTCGTACACCTTTGGGCGGAGGATCACATTCACAAGCCCTGTCTCGTCCTCAAGCGTCAGAAAAACATGCCCCTTCGCCGTCGGCGGTTGCTGACGGCACACCACCATCCCAGCCACCCGCACAGAGCCGCTGAACTTGTCGCGCAGCTCCTCCGCAGTCGTCACGTCCTCGCGATCCAGCGCCCGGCGGTGAAACTCCAGCAACTGGTGGGCGGGGGAGAGGCCCATCAGCCCGTACTCCTCAGCCACCTGCTCATACGCACTCATCGGGCGCAGATCCGGTTCCTCCGAGGGGACGAGCGCCGGGCGACCGTCGCTGAAGAAGGAGTCCGCGGGCGGGAGCCGGTTCAGTTCCCAGAGCAGCTTGCGGCGGGGCGTTCGGAACTCGTCGAACGCCCCCGCAAAGATCAGGCTCTCCACCGCATCGCGATCGAGCCTGGTGCGAGCGCAGAACACCGCGAACGAAGGATACGGTCCGTGCTCCCGTTCCGCCTCCAGCCGCGCAATCGCGCGCGCGCCGAGGTCCTTCACGTAGCGGTACCCGAGCCGAACATGCCCGTCCTCGACGGTACAGCGGCCCTGGCTCCGGTTGATATCTACCCGCAGTGTGCGCACGCCATGCCGCCGGGCATCGCCGAGCAGCACCTCTGGTGAGTAGAAGCCCATCGGCTGGTTGTTGAGCAACGCCACGTAGAAGGGCGCGGGATGGTACAGCTTCAGCCACGCAGTCTCGTAGGTGGTGCGCGCGAACGCCGCAGCGTGGCTCTTACAAAAGCCAAAGGCAGCAAAGCCCGCGAGCTGTCCGAACAGTTCCTCCGCCTGCGGACGGGAGAGCCCGTTCTCCATCGCGCCCGCGAGAAACCGGTCGCGTATACGATCCATCTCGTCGCGCGAGCGGTGGCTGCCCATCGCCCGGCGGAACAGATCGGCCTCGCCAGGACGGAAGCCCGCGACATCGGTGGCGATCTTCATCACCTGCTCCTGAAAGATGCAGACGCCCAGCGTTTCGCCGAGGATCGGCGCGAGGCTCGGGTGCAGATACTCCACCGGCTCCAGCCCCTGCCTGCGCCGCAGGTATGGATGCACCATGTTTCCCTGCAAGGGGCCGGGCCGAATGATCGCCACCTCCACTACCAGGTCGTCCAGACTCCGGGGCAGCAACTTCGGCAGGGTCTGGCTCTGCGCCCGCGACTCCACCTGAAACACGCCGATGCAATCCGCACGGCAGAGCATGTCATACACCCGCTCGTCGTCCTCCGGCAGCAGATCAAGGTCGGGGCGGGCGCCGGAGGTATGTTCTATCTCGTTGAGCACGTCATGGATGAGCGAGAGGGTACGCAGTCCCAGCAGGTCTATCTTGATGAGTCCCACGTCCTCCACGTCGTCCTTGTCGTATTGCGTGACGACGCGGCCCGGCGCAGTCGCGTGCTCCAGGGGCACGACATCCACCAGCGGTCCCTCTGTGATAAGCATGCCGCCGACGTGGATGCTCAGGTGACGCGGAAAGCCGGAGACTCGCTCGCACATCTCCAGAAGCTGTCCCCACGGCAGGCCCTCGGGCGGCACCGCGCCGAGCAGCGCCGAAATTTCGTCGCGAAGGCGATCGGCATGGTCGTACGCACCGAACGACTTGGCGACAACATCGAGGACATCGGGCGGGAAACCGAGCGCTTTGCCTACATCGCGCACGGCGGACCGGGCGCGGTACGTGATGATGGTCGCGACCATCGCCGTGTGCTCCTGCCCGTACTTCTCGTACACGTATCCGATGAGCTCCTCGCGGTGGTTCGTGGATACGTCTATGTCGATGTCCGGCGTGCCGACCCGCTCCTCGTTCAGGAAGCGCTCGAACAGGAGGTTATGGCGGATCGGGTCCACGCGCGTGATGCCGAGCACGTACGCGACGATGGAGTCCGCCGCGCTCCCCCTGCCCTGTGCGGGGATGTTGTGCGCGCGCGCATAACTCATGATGTCCCACACGACGATGAAGAAGTTCTCCAGTCCCAGCGTGTGAATCACGCCCAGCTCGTTGCGCAACCCCGTGAGCACGTCCGGCCGCAGCCCGCCGTACTTTAGCAGCGCGCCATCAAGGCAAAGCCGGTGCAGATACGAGCGCGCTGAGTGCCCCGACGGCAGCGGGTAGCGTGGGTGGCGCTGATGGGAGAAACCCAGCTCCACGGTGCAGGAGGCGGCGATCTCCAGGGTGTTCGAGAGCGCATCCGGCCGCCACGCGAAAAGCGTTGCCATTTCCTCGGCGGCCTTGAGATAGCACTCGGAATTCGGCCTACGCAGCCCGGCGGACGCGTCGAGCGTGGTGTTGTGGCGGATGCAGGTGAGCACGTCCTGCAGACGATGGCCATCGCGCTCTGCGTAGTGCACGTTGTTCGTCGCCACCACGCCGACGCCCAGCTCATCCGCGAGCGAGGCCAGTTCCGTACAGAGGCCGTGGCTGTCGGGCAGGAGGTGGTCCTGCAGCTCGATCCAGTAGTTGCCCTCGCCGTACAGCCCGGCCAGGTTCCGGGCGGCGGCGCGGGCGGCGGC
>JACDAU010000399.1 GCA_013695265.1 Chloroflexia bacterium | reverse complement strand
CGCCCGCTCCATAGCGCCCGCCAAGCTCCCAGCCGACGGGCACCCCGCCGATCAGCACCGAGGGATCCACACCACTCTCAATCAGCATCATCGCGATCAGGCTCGTGGTGGTCGTCTTGCCGTGCGTACCGGCGACCGCGACACCCCGCCGCTCGCCCATGAGCTGACCCAGGAGTGCCGCGCGCTTCACAATCGGTACGCCGAGCCGCTGCGCCTCTGCAACATCGGGCGCTCCCGATGCGGCACGCGTCGTAATCACCCGCCCAGCGCCCGCCACGTGCACCGCGGCATGCCCCTCAAAGATTTGCGCTCCACGGGATGCGAGCATCCGGGTGGCTTCGTTTGGGTATAGATCGCAGCCACTGACCGGCTCGCCGGTGGCCAGCAGGATCGCGGCAAGCGAACTCATGCCCGCGCCGGCAATGCCCACAAAATGAGTGGGTTGTGCTGTTTGCGCCATTAGCCCTTCAGCTTCGGTAGCCGGTTGACCGCCCAGTTGAAACCAACAACCAGCATCACGAGCAAACCGAGCATGACTAGCACCATAAACGCGGACGCGGTCCAGCCGGTCAGCACACCCACGGCGGGAAAGGGGGAAACCTCCAGGTTCAATCCGCGGCGGGAACCGGGGACCAGGAAGAGTTGGCGTAATCGTCCGGCACCGGCCACATCCTGAACGCGCGCACTCACGATTGCGAGCAAGAGGAGCACGTTTAGCGCCCCGATCGCCCCCCCTGCCACGCGGCGCACTCGTCCTGCCCCCGCTCCCTTGCCGAGCGCGCTACCGACGCTGTACGCAGCGGCTACGAACAGCACCGTGCATACCAGTATGACGAGGTTTTCGGGAAGCCTGCTGACAGTTCGCTCCAGGTTCGGTCCGCCGACCCCAGCAGCCGAAGCAACCTCGCTCCCGATGCGGGCGAGCAGGCGAAGGATGCCGAGCATGAGCGCAGTCAGTGCGTCGAAGCCGAGCATCACGATTCCCAGCAGCCCGGCAGTCACGCCCTCGGCGACCCAGGATCGCCGCAGTCCCGCGACCGCACCGAGCACGAGGAACGGGAGCAACAACAGCGCCCCCGAAAGACTCACCTGTTGCATCAGGACCTCCCTCCCGCCGGCTGCACCCGGCGTGTACGGCCGCGCGCAATGTGGCGGCCCTCCCGAACCTGCGGGGCTTCAACGTACCGCGACACGTTCAACAGGACGCCCACGGCGGCGAGCAGCACGACCAGCGAACTGCCCCCGAGCGAGATGAACGGCATCGGGATCCCCGTAAACGGAACGGTGAGCGAGATCACCGCGATGTTGAGCAGCGCCTGAAACACGATCCAGGCCGTGACCCCGGCGGCGAGCAGAGCGCCAAACGGATCGCGGCACCGAAGGGCGATGCTGAAACCGCGGACCGCCAGCACAATTACGAGGACCAGGACAACCGCGCCGCCAAAGAACCCCAGCTCCTCGCCCACGATAGCCATAATACCGTCCGTGCGCGCCTCCGGCAGCCACCCAAACTTCTGGCGGCTCACGCCGAGTCCCCGGCCCACCAGACCACCCGAGCCGAGCGCCAGTAGCGACTGAATCGGCTGATAGCCATTCGTGAGTGGATCGCTCCACGGGTCCAGGAAAGTCGTCAACCGGTCCAGCCGATAGCTCGCGCTGAAGATGAGCGCCGTGAACGCGCCCGAAGCGAGCACTGCCGCACCCGCAAGCTGCAGGAGATGCGCGCCGGCAACGAAGAACATCGTGCCGCCGGTTGCCACGAACACGAGTGACGTGCCCATGTCGGGTTCAAGCATGATAAGGCCGATCAGCAGCCCGAGTATGATGCCGAACGGTATCAGACCATACCAGAGGTTCCGCACTTTCTCTCCCTTTTGTGAGAGCCAGTCGGCGGCATAGATCACAAAGGCGAGCTTCGCGAACTCACTGGGCTGCCCTTGCAACGAGCCGATACGAATCCATCGGCGGGCGCCGTTGATCTCGGGGCTGACGGAATGCGGAGCAAAGACAACGACAGCAAGCACGGTCACAGCGAGGATCATGAGCGGCACGCTCAAACGCCGCCACCGATGGTAATCGATTTTGCTACAAACGACGAGCGCAAGGCATCCGAGCACCAGCCACTGCACGTGCCGAACAAGGAAGTGTGACGGAGAGCCGTGCGCCAAAAACGCCTCCGCGGAGGTGACGCTGTAAATCATCACGACGCCGAGCATCAGCAACGCGACGACCGGGGCCAGGACCCAGCCGTCGATCGGGCCCGCTTTCGCCAGCCGGGCCCGCGCGGAGCTAACCTCCATCTCGTGCCTCCTTGCCGCTTCCCTGAAGTCTCCGCACGGCCTGCCGAAACAGCTCGCCGCGCTGGAACTCGTTCTCGAACATTCCGAAGCTCGCACACGCGGGCGAGAACAGAACAGTATCGCCCGCTCTCGCCGCGTCATGCGCGACTTCCACGGCGGATTGTAGGTCGCGGTGCAGGCTTGTTTCCAGCGCTGGACATCGTTTGTAAACCTCTGTTTGCAACTCCGGCGTCGCGCTGCCCTCCAGCAGGACCAGGCGCGAGGCCTGGCGACACAGCAGTTCCGCAAGCTCCCCGAACGACACGCGCTTCGAGGCGCCGCCGGCGATCAGCACTACCCGTCCCTCCAGGCCGGCAAGTGCGGCCATCGTCGAGGCCGGCACCGTACTTGTTGTGTCGTTGATGTAGCGCACACCGTCAATCTCCGCGACGAACTCCATCCGGTCGCGAAGACCGGGAAACGTGCGCAATCCCTCCGCGATCTGCTCAGGTGGGATGTTGTTCGCCGCCGCGAGCGTGGTCACCGCTGCGGCGTTGAGCGCGTTGTGCCGGCCAGCCAGCGCCAGGTCCTCAAGGCGGATGATCGGCTGGACCGTTTCCGTGGAGCGCAGGACGAGATCGCGAGCCGTCAGAACGCCGCCCATACCGGCGTGGTCGTCAGTGCCAAACCAGCGGACCTGCGCCGGGCAGTCGGACGCGAAGGTGCGGACTACCGGATCGTCGTGATTGAAGACGGCGATACTCTCGTTGCGCTGGTAGCGGTAGATCTCGCGCTTTGCGTCGGCATAATCCGCCATGTCGCGATACCGGTTGAGGTGATCCGGCGCGAGGTTGGTCACACAGGAGATGTGCGGACCGATGCAGGTCTCAGCAAACGACTCGAGCTGCCAGCTTGAAAGCTCTAGCACAACCGGCGTGTCGGGGCGTATCGACGACAGTGCATCAAGCGCGGAAACGCGCAAGTTCCCCGCGACAACGGTGTCCGGGCGGGACAGCCGAAGGACGTGGCCGAGCCACGCGGTGGTGGTGCTTTTCCCTTTGGAACCGGTGATCGCCGTGATCGGCGCGGGGCAGGACGCCCAGAAGAGGTTCATCTCCATAAGGACGGGGATCTCGTGCTCGCGGGCAAGCCGGAGCCACGGCGACTCGCGCGGCACCCCAGGATTCCGGACGATGAGATCGGCGGCCAGTATGTCGCGCGCCCGATGCTCGCCGAGCACGTACTCGATCGGCAGGCCGCGCAGACCCTCAAGACCCTCGGCGAGCTTCTCCGGTGGGCGCAGGTCGGTGACCGTCACGCGCGCACCACGCTCGACGAGGAAGCGGGCCACACCTGCACCGCCGCCGTGGACACCCAGGC
>JACDAU010000384.1 GCA_013695265.1 Chloroflexia bacterium | reverse complement strand
AACCAGGACACATTCCTGAACCAGCGCCCGATCGTCTCGCGTGGTGAGCGCGTTAGTGCGGGACAAGTCGTCGCGGACAGCGCGAGCACCGACAAGGGCGAGGTCGCGCTTGGACAGAACGTGCTCGTTGCGTTCATGCCTTTCGAGGGCGGTAACTTCGAGGACGCGGTGATCATGAGCGAACGCCTCGTGAAGAACGACGTCTTCACCTCGATCCATATCGAGAAGCACGAGACGGAGTCGCGCGATACCAAGCTTGGCCCAGAGGAGATCACGCGCGACATCCCCAACGTTGGCGATGAGAGCCTGCAAAACCTCGACGAGCGGGGCATCGTGTACGTCGGGGCGGAGGTCAAGCCGAATGACATCCTCGTCGGCAAGATCACGCCGAAGGGCGAGACGGAGTTGACGGCGGAGGAGCGCCTGCTCCGGGCGATCTTTGCGGAGAAAGCCCGCGAGGTACGGGACACGAGCCTGCGAGTGCCGAACGGCGTGCGCGGACAGGTGATTGACGTGAAAGTGTTCACGCGAGCGGAGAACGACGAGCTGCCGGCGGGCGTGAACCAGATGGTGCGCGTCTCTATCGCCCAGAAGCGCAAGATCAGTGAGGGCGATAAGGTGGCGGGCCGCCATGGAAACAAGGGCGTGGTTTCCCGGATCATGTCGGCGGAGGACATGCCCTACCTGCCCGATGGTCGGCCAGTGGATGTAATCCTGAACCCGATCGGCGTGCCATCACGAATGAACTTGGGCCAGATCCTCGAGACGCACCTCGGGTGGGCGGCGGCGGAGATGGGCTTCAAGGTCGCTACACCCGTCTTCGACGGCGCGAGCGAGGCGACGATCCACGACGAACTGGAGCGGGCGGGGTTGCCGCGAGACGGTAAGGTAGACCTTTACGACGGCCGCACGGGCGAGAAGTTCGATCAGCCGGTGACCGTCGGCATCACATACATCATGAAGCTTGCGCACCTGGTGGAGGATAAGATCCACGCACGGTCGACGGGACCGTACAGCCTCGTCACTCAGCAGCCGCTGGGAGGCAAGGCGCAGTTCGGCGGGCAGCGGTTCGGCGAGATGGAAGTGTGGGCGCTGGAGGCATACGGCGCGGCGCACACGCTCCAGGAGATGCTGACCGTCAAGTCGGACGACGTGGTCGGTCGCGTGAAGACGTACGAAGCGATCGTCAAGGGCGAGCCGATCCTCGGCGCCGGCGTGCCGGAGTCCTTCAAAGTACTGATGAAGGAGCTGCAAAGCCTCGGCCTCTCCGTTGAGGTACTCAACGAGGAGCAGGCGCCGGTCTCGATGGTCGGTGACGGCCAGGGCGACTTTATCCCGGACCTGGACATCGACCTCTCCCACCCCGAGCGGACAGACGGATAGCGAGCAGCCAACAACCTTCGACGGTCAGCGATCAGTGGGGATGACCCGCTGAGAGCTGGCTGTTGAGAGCTGATAGATCACTGGAGATATACATGCTGGAAGTTAACGATTTCAACGCTATCAAAATCAGGCTCGCCTCGCCAGAGGATATCCGCGAGTGGAGTTTCGGGGAGGTCACCAAGCCGGAAACGATCAACTATCGGACCCTCCGGCCAGAGCGCGACGGTCTGTTCTGCGAGCGCATCTTCGGTCCGCAAAAGGACTGGGAGTGCTACTGCGGAAAGTACAAGCGGATCCGGTTCAAGGGCGTGGTCTGCGAGAAGTGCGGCGTCGAGGTGGCGCGCAGCCGCGTCCGCCGCGAGCGGATGGGCCATATCCAGCTCGCGAGCCCCGTGAGCCATATCTGGTACTTCAAGGGCACGCCGAGCCGGCTTGGCCTCCTGCTCGACATAAGCCCGCGCAACCTGGAGCGCGTGCTGTACTTCGCAACGTATATCGTCACGACGGTGCAGAACGACGAAGTCACGCGCTTGCGCACCGAGCTGGACGCGAGCCTGGAAACGGGCACGGCGGCGATCGCGAGTGATATCGCGGGCCGGATCGGCGAGCTTGATGAGACCCGGCAGAGCGAACTCGAGCGCATCGAGGAGGTTGGACAGTCGTCCATCGCCACGCTGCGCACGGAACAGAAGGCGGCGCACGACGCGGTCGATGAAGAAGCCACCACGATCGAGGAAACCCTGAGCGCCCGGATGAACACAGTGATGCCTGAGCAGATCGTGTTCGGTGAAGGCCAGGCGTGGCGGCGCGTGCTGCTCGAAGAGGGCGAGGCGATCAACGAGTCACGCCTTGAGGAGCTGCGCGAGGCCGCAGACGAGGCGGCGCGGCAGATCGATCAGACGTACAGTGGCCGAATAGCGGACGCACAGGCACTGCTCGGCGCCGAGCGAGAGCAGTTCATCAGTGCTGGCCAGCAGAATCGCGACCAGGTCTCCGACGAGCAAAAGGACCGTACGGACGCGCTGCGCCAGGAAATGCAGGAGCGCCGCCGTTTGCTCGACCTAGTGAGGAAGATGGCCCTGCTCACCGAGAGCGAGTACCGTCAGCTGCAGGACAAGTTCGGCCCTGTGTTCACTG
>JACDAU010000325.1 GCA_013695265.1 Chloroflexia bacterium | reverse complement strand
CCCGCCCGCGACATGGGTGTGTACCCGCTCCATGCCCTCACGGGCATACTCGGACCCGTCCGGCGCGTTTCGGCGATGGCGAGCCGGGTGAGCGTTAACTTCGTCGTTCCGGACGGCCCCGCCATCGGGAAGCGCGTTATGCTAGAGGAGCCGGACAATTGGAATCTCCTGCTCGACTTCGGGGAGGGACGACTAGCGTCGGTGGCGGCGAACAACGTCGTGGTCGACAGTCGGGCCCCGCAGCTCGAACTGCACGGTATGGAGGGGACGATAGCGGTAAACCTGCTGGATGTCTCAGCGCCCGTCGAGACGCTGCGCCCAGGCCGCGGATGGGAGTCGCACCACGTGCCTCATGCCCGGTCCGCCGGGCCTGACCACCTGCTCGGCATCGAGCACCTCGCAGACTGTATCGAGTCCGGGATTGAACCGGTGTTGAGCGCGGAGCACGCGCTCCACGTCGTCGAGATTCTGGATGCGGCTGAGCGCTCAGTCGCAGAGGACCGTACGGTCCAGGTGGAGAGCATGTACCAGGGACCGGTACGGACACAGGGGAGGGGCGGATGACTGATGTGGTGCGGATGGGGGTCGTGGGTGCGGGAACGATCGCACTCAGGGGCATCTTGCCGCACCTCAGCCAGGAGGATGTGCGGGACCGCGTCCGACTTCGGGCGGTGTGCGACCCCGTTCCTGGGCGGGCGGAGGCCGCGGCCGCGCGTTTCGGCATCCCAAGTGCCTACAGCACGCTCGAGGAGCTTCTCGATGAGGCCGAAGTAGACGCCGTCAGTATCGCATCTCCCATCGGTTTACACCACCTGCACGGGAAGCTGGCGCTCGAGGCCGGCAAGCACGTCCACTTCAACAAGACGATGACGACGACCGCCGCCGAAGCGACCGAGTTGATCGAGTTGGCCGCATCGAAGGGGTTGAAGATCGTCGCCTCACCCGGCGAGGTGCTGCGGCCCCAGAACCAGCAGATCAAACGCCTCATCGAGGACGGCGCGCTGGGCACCCTCAGCTGGGCTATCTGCGGCTCCTCATTCGGCACGTACCACGAGGACGAGCCGGAACGCGAGGGACAGGGCGGCATCGGACAGATAGACCCCTCCTGGTATTTCCGCAAGCCGGGGGGCGGACCGCTATATGACATGACTGTGTACAACCTGCATGCGCTCACAACCGTACTCGGCCCGGCCAGGCGCGTCACCGCCTTGTCGGGTGTCCGCATCGACGAGCGCCCGTACCAAGGGCGTGTCTTACCCACGGATGCGGATGACAACACGCTGATGCTCCTCGACTTCGGGGAGAGCCTCTTCGCGATGGTGTACGGGACAGCGGACGGACACGTCCCGACCTCCTACTTCGGTACCACGGCGACGATCACGGGGCTCGAACTGAACGGCGCACCAATCCAGTACACCGGATGGCAGATCGCGGCGCAGGCCCCGGGTTGGGACGGGCAGCAGTGGGTCTTGCCGCACGTGGTCGGGCCGCACCGTCATATCGATGAGCAGCATGTCTACGAGGATATAATGCAGCTCGTCGACTGGGTCCGTGGGGATGGTCCGAGAATGGTCACGGCGGAGCACGCCCGCCATGTCATCGAGATCATCGAGTGCGCCTACCGATCGGCAGAGACAGGCAAGGTTCAGGAGCTGGCGACGGCCTTTTGAGTCGGCTGCCTGATTGGCAAGTAGGGTAGTCCAAGAGGACGGTGGAAAGTGGAGGGGGGTGGTGCTCATCTCGAAGGCAATGTGTGTCACGTCCCTTGGAGCCGGGACATCACAGAGGCGTGATTCCGACCGGTCGCGACTGAGGTTCATTCGTTGAAGCAGGAGGATGAGATGAGTACGAGGCAGAGGCGTCCAACCGACGGAGTTATGGACCGCAGGCAGTTCCTGCGTATGGCAGGGCTGGGCGGTAGCGGCTTGGTGCTGGTTGCCTGCGGAGGGGCGGCGCCGCAAGAAACCAGCACCTCCCAGAGCGAAGAAGGTGCCGCTGGCGGGCAGAAGACGACGCTTGCCTTCTGGTTGCCAGGTGGTTCGGATACGTACTACAAGGCGCATCAGGAGATAGCCAAGGCGTACACGAAGAGTCACCCGAACATCACCACTCAGGTGACTCGGCACACGGGCGACCAGAACTTCATCGAGGTGCTGCTGGCGCGGATCGCCGCCGGCAACCCACCC
>JACDAU010000310.1 GCA_013695265.1 Chloroflexia bacterium | reverse complement strand
CCTACATCCCGTGTGCCGATCGGGGGAGACACCGGGGACGCGGACGTGACTCCCCCCAACTCTGAACAGATACCCGATGATAAGCACCGACGCCGGTTTTGCGTAGCGGCACGGCATGCCGTGCCCTTGCGGCGTTGAGGAAAGCACGCACTCAATCAGGGTGCGTGCGACGTACTGGCCGTTTCCTCCCCGCGCAGCCCAGGCGCCGCGCCATCCAGCATCGCCCGCATCAACCTCAGCCCCTCGTCCACGAGCCGCTGGTTCGCGGGATCATTCAGCCAGCGACTTACGCCGGAGGGGTGCGGCAGCGGCAGCCAGTGCCTGCTATCCTGGAATACGATCGTACCTACCCGCTCCCGCAACGGCGCACGGCCGAGAAAGTGGTTGATTGCCATCGAACCCACGAGCAGCACGAGTGGTGGATCGAGCAGCGCAAGCTCGCGCTCCAGGTAGGGCGCGCACAGCGCAATCTCGGCCCGGCCAGGCTTGCGGTCGCCTGCGGCACCGCGCAGAGCGGGGCCGGGATAACAGCGGGTGAGCGAGGAGAAGTACACCGCCTCATCCTGCCGCTCCCGAGGGATGCCGCCTCGCGACAGCCACGCGCGCAGGAGCTGCCCACCGGGCCCCATAAAGTGGGCGCGCCGGGCCATCGAGCGCACGCCGGGTGCCTGGCCGATGACGAGCACCGTCGCGCTGGACCGTCCTCCGGCGATGGGATGCGCCTCCCATAGATACCCGGCGTGCTCGCACTTGCGACACGCGAGGATCTCACCATGCAGTTGTCCGAGCACTCCGGGCGGGAGAGGATCTTGGGTGTGCATAAGCACGGACAGTATATCGGGCGGAAGGCACAGCGCGTATTGCCACTTTCGCTCTGCCCCGCGTCACGGCCAACCGCAGGCTCAACACCGGTGTTGAGCCGAGTTGGCAGAGAGAGTATTATTGGGCGGGAGGCTGGAGCGATGCGGTTGGAGAACGTAGGCCGATTCGGAGATCGTGCGGCCGGTGACCTCGCGGCGAATGAGGATCTCGCGGGGTTCCGCCAACGGCTCGCGCCCCTGCTGCCCGCGTTGTACACTTTCCTCGCTCGCCGATCCCAGGACCAGGAGGAGGCCGAGGACCTGCTGGTCGAGACCCTCTGCCTGGCGAAGGCAACGGTGGTGCAGCGCGGCGCCGGTTCAGAGACCTCGCTCCCCTGGCTGCTGCGTCTTGCGGATCGGAACCTGCGCTCGCGAATTGAGCGGAATCCCCTGCTCGATGCCGGTCTCGCGCCGAACTGGGTTGTGCCAACGGCACGTCTCCCGGAGGGACTGCTCGATGGCGTGGCTCGTCTGGGATGGGACGACCGTCAAGCACTCGGATTGCGTTACGGGGATGGCCTGACTGAGGATGTGGTCGCGCAGACGCTGGGCGCGGATCCAGGTACTGGGGCGGCGCTGGTCGAGCGCGCGCTCGATGCCGCGCACGACGGCTGGGCACAGACGCTTCAGGAGTACAGCCGCAGCGCCGGCGCTCCTCCGACCCAGGTGATCCACGAGGCGCTCCCCGCGCTGCACGCCGCGGTGTCGCCGTCTCGGGCGCAGGAGGAGCTGGTTTGGCGCAGGGTTGAGGAGGAGCGGCATGAGCTGTTCGTGCCCGGCCGCCCTCTGCCGCTAATGACCGGCCGATTCCGGCGCGCGTTCGTTCTCCTCGCGTCGTTCCTGGTGCTCACGGTCGCCGCGCTCCTCTGGTTCGGTCGCGGGGCCGCATCCCCAGCACAGGACGGGCGGCAGGGGGCTGAGCGAGAACGACTTGCCGCCGCCTCAACTGCCCGAACACAGGGCGATGCGACTGGTGTGGATGCCTCCGCATCACCGAATCCCGCTCGCGACTTCCAGATTCCGGCGGTGGATGATGGTACTCCGTCGCGCCGGTCGTGGGATCAGTTCGCGCGAGACCGCCAGCAATATCAGCACGACGGTACGCTCTACTATCTCCTGGCGATCCCGTACGGATCCCAGTTGGCCACGACCGCTCTGGACAATAGCTCCCCGAGCGGCGCTCTGATCGCGGAGAGCTACGCCGACGTGACGTACGCGATCTCGCCGACGGACGGGCGGGTCGTTGTGGGTGACCGCAAGCGACTCTGGGTGCAGGAGGGAGTCTCGGCACGGGAGCTGATTCGCGGCCATTTCAGCGGGTACCGTGGCCCGACCCGGCCGGCCTGGGGTATCACGGGCCAGCTCGCGTGGCATCCCAAGGGCCGTATGGTGGCGGTGACGATCTACGACGGCGAGGCCACCGTGCTCGCGCCGACGGTGATCCAGACAGTCATGACGGATACGCTGGAGAGGGTGGCCGTGGTGACGCTGCTACCAGGCGAATTCGTCACCGCGCTGAGCTACAGCCCCGATGGCCGCAACCTGCTCATCAGCAGCGACAGTCGTGCGCTCGTGATAGACACCGCTCGCGGGAATACCGTGGCGCGCCTGCCCGCGTCGGTGGATCGTGCGTACTGGTCGTCCAGTTCTGACAATGTGCGATTACTCTGGATCGGGAAGCGCAAAGCCGATGCAAACAGTGCGTTCGGGACCGTCCGGCGCGACGGTACCGGCCTGACGGTGCTGGGTAAGGCAGCTCATACCGGCTGGCATCCCGACGGCGAGCGTATCCTCACGGCGCGCTTCGGGCGGGGAGCGGGATTCGAGTTCTGGTCGCACGACGCGCCGACCGGCAAACGCGAGAAGCTCGCGGAGATTGCGGAGATGGACACGTCCGTAGGGGAGTTGGCGTTCGGGCCAGACGGACGGCATCTGGCGTACGGGAACAAGGAGGGATTGTTCCTGGTACACCTGGGCTCGGGCCGGGTCCAGAAACTGCTGAGTTCGGTCGGCGGGGTGTACTCCGTCCGCTGGGACACTGCATCACCTGGCCAGCCGAGTTCAGTGGCGCGGTGAGGCTCAGATTGAAAAC
>JACDAU010000289.1 GCA_013695265.1 Chloroflexia bacterium | reverse complement strand
GTCTTGTGCGTGGCGTCTTCGATCGTCACCGGTGAGAGTGCCGCAAAGGTGACGCCGAGCTTACCCCAGATGGTATTGCTCGACCCCAACCGTCGAGCCCAGCTTGTGCCGGTGGGGGAGGTATCTGCGGCGCTGCTCTTGAAAAAGACCGGCTGGAGATCTACCGACCGGATATCCCCTGGGTGCGCACAGACCGGCGCCGTCACTTGCCGGGCGAGTTGCGCGTTGGCACGGAGCGCCGGAGCGAACGACCGGCCTCGGGAGACGGCGTGCTCCGCTACATCGGCCTCGCGCTCGACCGCGTCCGTGGGGCTGGTCGTTTCCAGCACTCCGGTCACTTCCCGCTGTCTCGAACGTTGCTGCACGACGTGGGTCAGCTCGTGGGCGATCAATGCCTGGCCGGTGCTTGTGCCCGGTTCGTACCGGCCGGCTGCGAACACCACGTCCCGTCCGACGGTATATGCAACGGCGCCCACGGACGCCGCAGTGTCGGCTGCCTGAGCGTCCGAGTGGACCCGAACCGCCCCGAAGTCGTGGCCGAATCGCGGCTCCAACGCAGTACGCGCCGCGTGGTCCAGCGGCTGACCGGGCGAGCGCAAAACTTCGTTCACTGCCGAAGAGGCGCCGCGTTCCGTGCGGCCTGGAGTGGCGCCTCGCCGCGCAAGGCGCGTGTCGCGGCACGGTTCACAATCCCCGTAGTGACCTGAGACGCCACCGCAGGCGCATTTGCGCTGCAAGATGCCCGAGCGAACCGGCGTGTAGGGGGTCACCGACGACACCATGGCGCCTTCCGCTCGAAGATGGCTCCGCTCATTCATTCTTCAAGACCTCCGTATACCGCCTGCGCGATCTGTGCGCCCATGTCCTCCGGCCCGGCGCCGGGCATCAGCCGGATCGTACCGCCATCCAGGTTTGTTAGCTCGTCATCCCTCGCCATTTTCCCCGGCAGGCCTTCCGAGACGAGGAGTCGGGTCAACTCCCGCTCAAAGGCCACGCCGATGCGGTCTCGATGCTCGGGCGGAACTCCATGGAGAGCAATTTCCTTGATGTGCAGTTCGATGGACGGCCCGTTCATGCCCAGCCTCCTGTGGCTATCTCGGCGAGCGGCTTCTCCAGCTTCGCGTACTCGGTGCGGGCGGCGCGGAGCACATGCGCCATACCCACGGGCGTCCCGGAGTCCGCAGCGAGGAACGCGGCGTTCAGCGCGATGTTGCGGATGGCGCCCCCCGGAACGTTCAGCCGCGCAAGGGTTGCCGCGTCCAAGCCGTCGGTCGGGGTGCGCGCGGGGAAGATGCGCCGCCAGATCTCGGCGCGCAGTGCGGCGTCCGGGAACGGAAACTGCACGACGAAGCGGAGGCGCCGCAAAAAGGCAGGGTCCAGATCCCGCTTCGCGTTTGTCGTCAGAACCGCCAGCCCCCGGTATGCCTCCATACGCTGCAGGAGGTAGCTCACCTCGATGTTGGCGTACCGGTCGTGGCTATCCTTTACCTCGCTGCGCTTGCCGAACAACGCGTCCGCCTCATCGAACAGCAGGATCGCGCCACCCTCCTCCGCCGCATCGAACACCCGCCGGAGGTTCTTCTCGGTCTCGCCGATGTACTTGCTGACGACTGACGAGAGATCAATGCGATACAGATCAAGCCGCAGCTCGCCAGCCAGCACCTCGGCGGCCATCGTCTTTCCCGTGCCGCTCGGTCCGGCAAACAGCGCGCTTATTCCCAGGCCGCGTGCGCCCTTCTGCGCGAAGCCCCACTCTCCATAGACCGTGGCCCGCCGCCGGACGTGCATCGCGACATCGCGCAGGGTTTCTGTCTGCGCTGCTGGCAACACCAGATCCGCCCAGCCGGCGGCGGGCTCGATACGCTGTGCCAGGTCGTCGAGCTGGACCCTTGCCTGCGCGCGGCACGTGTCCCAGAGCCGGTCCGTCAACGCATCACTGCTCAGGTGCTGCGACTCCGGCATGACGGCGGCGCGAACGGTCGAGATCGCGCGGCTATTCAGGTGGAACTGAGCGGTGAGCATTTCGAGCGCGCCATTCAGCTCGGTCGCGCGCGGCCCGAGCGCATCCCGCCATAGGTTCTCCTGCTCCTCGGAGGATGGTGGGCGCACCTCCAGGTGGATGGCGGTCCGCCCGGTGCTTTGGGACACACGGCCAGCAGTGAGCACCAGTCCGCTGAGCCGTTCTACGAAGCGACGAGCGGGATGCGCGGCCTCCGCGTTGGCCGCGTCGTCCCAGTCCACGAGCAGCGCACTCCTGCTCAGGATGGCTTCGCGCTCCCAGAGGCGGGCGAGTTCCCCGCATACATCGGCAGCTGCTGGTATCTCCTCCACTCGCATCGCGCACAGCCGGATACCGAGAGCCGCGCACGCCGCCGCCGCGACGGACCGCTGCGCGGCGCCGTCACTACCATACAAGTCGATCAAGGGCGCAGGCCCGGTATCCTGATGCCGCCCCCAGACAGTCGCGATCATCTCCACGAGTCGCTGCTGCGATGGCGAGAGCTTCTCTGACGGCGGGACCGCTTCAACGATGCCGCTCAACCGCTCATCCAGGTACTCGATGCCCGTGAGATAGTGAAGTACCCGCTCCTCGATGCGCAACGGGCTCTGGGTGAGCGTGTCCCCTGCCCCGATTTCAAGGATACGCCAGCGGCGCAACGGCGCCACCGGGCTGAGAGCGCTCCAGTGTGCCTCGGGCAGGGTCGCGAGCGCGAGGCCGAACGTCGGCTGAACGCGGCGGGTACCGCCCTGCGCCGTTTCCAGGCAGGCGGCGAACCCCGCGTCCAGCTCCGGGCCCGCGCACAGCAGCAGGACGCCCCGCTCGAAGCGCGTCAGCCCGAACGCAGCACAGAGCGTGTCCAGCGCCGGGGGAGCGGGCATGTTCTGTGCCGCCTCTTTCAGTGCGCGCCCCGGTCCGAGG
>JACDAU010000282.1 GCA_013695265.1 Chloroflexia bacterium | reverse complement strand
GGCCCGGATCGTGGTCGGGTGGGCGTACCGGGGCGCGGCGATCCAGGTGGACCGCAGGTGGGGCGGCGTCGCGCCGCGTACGGTGTACCGTCTGCGGCCCGGCACCCATACGCTCCGGGTGGAGAAGCGTGGTTTCCGCACCGTTGTCCGCCGTATGCGCCTACGGCCCGCCCAGGCGTGGAGGCTGGAGACTCGGCTCGTTCGTGTCCCGAAGCCGCGTCTGGCCGGATCCAGCGCCCGCCTGCGGCACCGCCCACTTGCGGTGATGATTGAGAACCATCCAGACGCCAGGCCGCAATCGGGTCTCGACTACGCCGACGTGGTGCTGGAGGCGCCGGCGGAGTTTGGTGTCTCCCGGTTCATCGCGTTTTTCATCTCCAAAGATGTGCGGGAGATCGGTCCTGTACGCAGCGCCCGAAAGTACTTCGTGGCCTGGGCCAAGGAGTTCAACCCGCTGTACTTCCACGCCGGTGGTAGTCCAGGGGCGGCAGCGTACGCTCGAGAGATCGGTCTCTCTCGTACAAACGCATTGTGGGACGGTACGGCGTTTTACCGGACAAACGACCGAATCGCGCCACACAACCTGTACACAAGCACGCAGCGGCTCCTGCAACGTGAGCGCGCTCTGGGCAAGAATCTGAATAACGGCACGTGGGGCGGTTTGCGCTTCAAGCGACCAGGCACTCTCCTCGGGGCACGGCGCGTCTCATATGCTCGGCTGGCGTTCAACGACTACTACTTCGCGGAGTGGCGATGGAACCCGACCACCGGCGTCTATCGGCGCTCGATGCAAGGCGAATCCGCAGTTGAGCGCAATTCAGGCAATCAGATCACGGCCACCGCCATCATCGTCCGCATGCACCAGGTAACCCGGATCGCCGGCGACGACAAAGCACGCGAGGAGGTTGAGGTTATCGGCAGCGGCACGGCGTACATCCTCCAGGACGGTCGGTTGACGCTAGCGACGTGGCGCAAGACGAGTATCTACGGGCCAACCTTGTACTACAACCGGCAGGGGAAGCGGATCGCGTTCAACAAGGGCGGCATCTGGATCCAGGTAATTCCTCAGTACGGGAGCGTCACCCTGCGCTAGCTCGAACTGGACCTGTGGCACGAAACGAGGCGTCGGGGTGAAACTGGGCGGTGCGTCCACGCACGGGACGACACAACCGGACCTTCCATCGTCGACCACCTGACCCACTGGGTTCGCTCGGTCCAGCGTCGTGGGGATGGCCCGGTACGATGGTTCGATACCACGACATGGCGTCAGGCCACGGCAGGCCGCGCGGCGGGTTCGTGCCGGGACGCGTAGGCGAAGCCGAGGCCGCCGAGTAGCAGCGCTGCCGTGCCCAGAAGATACGGCAGCCGATAGTCCACGCGCTCCATCAGGATGCCGGCGGGTAGGGCAGCCGCCGCGAGCGATAGCTCAAAGCTAATGTTCATCAGAGCGCTGACCTTGCCGCGTTCCCGTTCCCCCGTGCGCTCGATCAGGTGCCCGAGCGCAATAGGCCACGCGGCGTTCGCGAGCAGTCCACGCCCCCACAGCGCGATGGAGGCCACACCGAGCGCCGGCGCATACCCCGTCAGCAGCATCAGCGGCGCGCTCAGGACCAGCAAGCCGGAGACCGTCCGCACCGCGCCGAAGCGTCTGGCGAGCCGGGGACTGAGCAGCCCCCCCACGGCGCCCGCTAGAGAGAAGACGCCGAGGGCGACGCCGATGCTGCGCGTCGAGGCGTTATACGTCCCTTGCAAAAAGATGCTCATGAACGGCACAGTGAAACCAATCGCGAGCGCGGAGGCCGCAATCGGGATAATCAGCCGGGCGACCGTGCGCGGCTCGCTGACTCGCCACCAGCCGCCCGGCGCGTGCACCACACGCTCCGGTTTGCCCGAGCGAAACCCAAGGAGGGGCAGCGCGCCGAGCAACAGCGCGATCACCCCGATCCAGAAGCTGTACCGGTACGCAGCAGCGTCGTCCGCGTCGATCCGGAGCGCGCCGCCGATCACGCCGGGCAGCCAGCCCGCGAGCAGCCCACCGACGAAGCCCGCAGCGACAAGCACCGCCCAGTTCAGCCCGAAGA
>JACDAU010000274.1 GCA_013695265.1 Chloroflexia bacterium | reverse complement strand
AGTTCGGGGAGCGAGCCGGTGGCGGCGACGTGGAGCAGGTGCCGGGTGTAGGCGTAATTCGTCGGCGCCATCTCGGTCGTCGCCATCTGCTCCGGAGTGAGCCCGAACTTCTCGCCGTACGTCATGTGCAGCACACGCTCGACCTGGAGCGTATTCAGCAGCAGCTCCCCGAAGCGCTGCATCTCCTTGGAGTCCTCGGTGCGGGTCGTGGCGAACGCGAACGTCTTCGTCAACTCGCCCAAGAAAAGGGCGTCCTGTTTGATGTAAAACTCGAACTTGGGTTGCGGCAGCGCACCCTCGCCGAGCGCGCTCACGAAGGGATGCTCCAGTTGCTTGTGCCAGATCGAACTCGCGGATTCGTATAGACGGCGGGTGAAGGTCATATGTGTCGTGCTGGTCATACGGTCTTCCCCCTGAGCGACAACAAAAAAACGCCGTCCGGGAGGTACCGGCGGCGTGGCGTGCCTGGAGGCTCGTCCCTGCGCCGGCATTACCCGGGTCAGGTTCCAACGGTCGGCGACGGATCTAGTCGCCCTCTCAGCCCGGTGCCCCGAGCTCCCGCGAAACTATTTGGTTGTTGAAAAGAATATAGCAGTCCAGGAGGGGACCGTCAAAGGGCGGGCCTCGCCCATCCCACCTGATGACAGCTCAAACCTCTGTCGACTAGAAGTCATCGCCTTGGCCGTTCCTCAGCTGCTGCGTCGCGGTGACCATATTGGCGAGGGCGGCCCGTATCTCCTCAAGCCGGCGGGTCTTGAGCCCGCAGTCGGGGTTTACTCAGACCTGGACACTGTCGACCACGGAAACCGTCTGTCGCAGGTTCTCCACCATCTCTTCCACCGGAGGGACGCGCGGCGAGTGGATGTTGTACACTCCAGGACCCACGCCCTTGTCGCAGCCGTACGAGCGGAACACCTCCAGCATCTCCAATTCGGAGCGGGCGTTCTCGATGAAGAGCACGTCCGCGTCCAGGTCCGAGATGGCGCCGATCACATCCCCATCGAGCCGGATTCCTACCGGCCGTCGCTTCCCAGGCATCCAGGCCCAGTGCTTCGTGACGGCTTTCGTTCCCACTTACCGCTGCGGGGCAGCCCCGGATTCGCACCGGGTTCCCTCTTGTGACGCTCGGGCAACCCCGAGCGAACCGCCGGTGGTGATACTATATATCGAGGGTTGGCGCAGTGTCAATACTATATATTGATTGAAGAGGCTGGAGGGGATTGTGGGGTCAGGGCCATAGCCCTACTGTAAGGGCCGGGCGTTCCAATCGCTAGCGCGCTAGCCCGTAGTATAGGTCCCCGATCTCCTCTACGGTCTCCGTACCATTTCGTGATTTTTGTACACTTTTGTACGCTAAGGAAGCGTGCCACTGCTTTCTTGACGCTCCTCACCTCGGCACCTATACTCGCAGTAGAGACACCTTCGGGGCATGGTGAGGCGCGTGGCGCCAATTCCAGATCGGCGGTATAGCCCGCGAGCCGTAACATACGGCAGGATCCGGTGAGACTCCGGGGCCGACGGTATAGTCCGGATGGTAGGGGGTGTCGCACGGTACGCTCCGGATTGTGTTCGGCGTGTCCTGTTTGCTTGCTCGCCCCGAAGGTGTAACGCCCTCCTGGGTTTTTTATTGGGCAATGCAAGGACGCGAGTATGGCGGTACAGCACGACGCGACGACCACGGCTTCCCCGCTAGATGCCCACGAGGGATACATGCAAGAAGCCCTGTCCCTGGCGCGGCTCGCGCTCGGCCGGACCGCCCCGAACCCCGCCGTGGGCGCCATCGTGGTCCGCGATGGTTCGGTCGTCGGACGCGGCCACACCCAGCCACCGGGCGGTCCCCACGCGGAGGTCCTCGCGCTGCGGGAGGCGGGTGAGCTCGCGCGGGGCGCGTCCCTGTACGTGACACTCGAGCCCTGTGCGCACTGGGGTCGGACGCCCCCGTGCGTGGACGCGGTCCTCGCAGCCGGCGTGCGACAGGTCTTCGTCGCCGTCCAAGACCCCAACCCCGTAGCGGGCGGCGGCATCGGGCGGCTCCGCGACGGCGGCGTTGGGGTGCGAGTCGGCCTGTGCGAGCACGAGGCACGGCAGTTGAACGAGGGCTTCCTCAAGCGCGTCTCCAGCGGGCTGCCCTTCGTGATCGCGAAGTACGCGATGACGCTCGACGGCCGCATCGCGACCCGTACCGGCCACTCGCGCTGGATCACCGGAGAGGAGGCGCGGCTAGAGGTCCACCGCCTCCGCGATCAAGTCGACGGCATCGTGGTCGGCGCGGGCACGATCGCCGCGGACGACCCCGAGCTCACGACGCGCCTGCCCGATGGGCATGCGGGGGCGGGAGGGCCGCACCATCCCCTCCGCATCGTGCTCGACGGCTCGGGGAGGACACGGGGCGCCGCGAGGGTACTGGGGCTGAAACTCCCCGGCCGCACGCTCATCGCCTGCACGACCGCCA
>JACDAU010000266.1 GCA_013695265.1 Chloroflexia bacterium | reverse complement strand
CGGCCCTGCTGCAGGAGTTTCTCGACGCCGAGACGACAGCTCACGGATAGAACGCGCCCCTTTGATGGCATCCGGAGCTGGCCCCGACCCTCTTTGTGAGGTCGGGCTTCGTGCGGCGAGACCTCCTTGCAGGGCCCCGCCCGTCGGAGACGCGGGTCAAGTCCGTTGACGTGGTGTATCTGGGGTGATCCTTCGTTGCGGTTGGGTCGGGCCGCGATGGCTAGCAGGGTCTGTTCGGCGGTCACCTCCTCGGTCGTGGCGCCGAGGGTCTGGGCTCGGGCGAGGACGTCGAGCCCGAGGTAGCGGCGGACTTCGGCCCATTCGTCGTGCTGCTCGGCCAGGACGGCGCCGACGAGGCGGATGATCGCGTTCCGGTCGGGGAAGATGCTCACCACGTCGGTGCGGCGGCGGATCTCCTTTGCCGGGCGAGAATCTCGTGGTCGGGCCAACGTCCCTGGCTAATAGAATGCTGCTGACGTCGGCTCGCGTTTGCGTCATCACCGTTCATCTGTCATCCTGCTACTGGTTGCGCCTGCCTCCAGTCCTGGCAGATTGTTCCAGTTCAATCAAAGTCTCGTTGTAGTATTAAGAGGCGAAGAGGATCAGCAGCGCGATGAGCAGCGCGTATATCGTGATCGCCTCCACCGACGCAACCCCCACAACGAGCGTGGTGCGTATCTGGACCACCGCCTCCGGGTTGCGGCCGACCGCATCCATCGCGCGACCCACAGCGTAGCCCAGGCCCAACCCGGGACCAAGCGCGCCGATGCCAATCGCCAGCGCGGCGGCCTGAAACACGTCCCCGCTCTCCTCGCGCTGCGACGAGGGATTCGCCTGCACCGCCGCCAGCACGCCATTCGTCACGTCCGCCACCAGGTAAAGTTCCATCACGCCCTCCTCACGGTAACCGTGTGCCGCCTCGCCGTCATCCCCTCCTACTACCAGTGTACCGGCGAATTGTGGCACAGCCTGTGCACAGTTCTGGCTGCCAGCGGTCCGCACTGGAACGCCAGCAGCAAGCCACAGCAAATCAAGGAGAGTGACATGGCGAATGAGCTACAGGGCAAGAAAATAGCGTTCCTCGCTACGGATGGCGTCGAGCAAGTGGAGCTTACCGAGCCGCGCAAGGCGATCGAAGAGGCGGGCGCAAAGGTTGAGTTGATATCGCTGGAGGCCGGAGAGATTCAGGGCGTGAACGGCATGGACAAGGGTGACACCTTCCCGGTCGACCGGCCCGTTTCGGAGGCCCGTGCCGACGAGTACGACGGGCTCGTGCTTCCGGGTGGGGTCGCGAACCCCGACTTCCTGCGCGTGGATGAGGGCGCTGTAGACTTCGTCCGCGCGTTCTTCGAGGCGGGCAAGCCGGTTGGAGCCATCTGCCACGGACCGTGGACGCTGGTCGAGGCTGGTGTGCTTACCGGACGCACCATTACCTCGTGGCCATCGCTGCAGACCGACATCCGCAACGCGGGCGGCAACTGGGTAGACCAGGAGGTCGTCACGGATCGCGGCCTTGTCACGAGCCGCAACCCCGGCGACATCCCGGCATTCAGCGCGAAGCTGGTCGAGGAGTTCGCGGAGGGGCGGCACGACGCCCAGGCCATCGCAACGACGATGGCGACGCAGGACGCCAGCCCCGTTGGGCCAGAGGATCCCGTCCTCGAAGCCTCCCTGGAGTCCTTCCCCGCGAGCGATCCCCCGGCGCATTAGGCTCGCAGCGCAAAGCACCACGCAGCCGCAACCGTGCTTTGTTGCTGCGGTGCGGCATGTTTATACTATAGGAAGAGAAGCGGCGCCGCACGAGTTGCGAGGAGGAGAGGGGTACGGGATGCAGCACAGACTGGTGGTGGCGCTGGCGCCGAATACCTACTTCGGCTGCAAGGTCGTGAACTTCGTTCATCAGATCGGGTATGAGTACAAGCAGGTAGAAACGCGGGCGGCGCTCGTGGAAACGCTCCGCTCGACCACGCCCGCGCTGGTGTGCGTCGACCTGAGCCTCGATCCGGGGAATCTCCTCGAGATCACCGGGCAGGCAGCGGAGGCGCGGCTGGTCGCGTACGCGCCGCCCGGCGATATCACAGCCCACCAGGCGGCGCGCGCGGCGGGCTTTCACGAGGTAATGCCGAACATCCAGTTCCACCGCGAGGTGCCACGAATACTGCGTCGCAACTTGCCGGTCGAGACACTCCCGAAGGTTCAGTCACCGACACAGCGCACCGGCGAGGCAATGAGCTGGCGCAGGTTCCTGCCCCGCCCGCGTCGGTAACGCGATACTGCTCGACGCGGACCAGGTACGCGGTTCCAACAGGGGATGCGGATCGGGGAACCCACGGCGCGGGACGAGGCGATGGGTGTTCAGTTGAACACTCCTACGGTACCCATCGATTGTCGTGACTTGGCACGCTGTCCCGCAGGCACCCCACGAAGCGACCAAACAACCTTGATGGTGGGACGGAGGATATCTCCAACGCCCGCCCGGCGCTTCGGCTAGCCGCGCTCGCGCTCCAGAACGGCCGTCATCAGGATGCTCGGGAGCAGAAGCGACTCCATCTCATCCGACACGTCGCCACGCTTCTCCAGCGTGAACTTGCCTTCGAGAAACGCCGGGCGCTTCTTGAGGTAGAGCACGTTTGCGCCCTGAACCTCGACCAGGTAGGCTGGATTGAAGATGTAGCCACTGAGCATGCCGACGAACGGTATCTGATTTGCCGCCGCGTCTGCCAGCTTGATCCACCCGTTCTCCTCGTGGATCACGCCGATGTCCCCTCCCTGCGCGTCCGAGATACGGTACGTTGCCTTTAGAAAAGAGCGCGCGCCCTCGCGGCGAAGTGAGCCAACGGGAGTTCCCTCGGGGGTCTTGATGCCGTAGTTGGCGTTGTAGTCGAACACGCGGTCTGCGCTCACGCGGTAGAGCGGCCGCTGCTGCGAGTCGTCGGAGAAGATCGTGACGTCTTCCTTGAGCTTCAGTGCCTTCTGTCGGACATACGCCACCATCTGTCCCGAGGCATCGACCACCGACGCCTGTCTGCCAAATGAGATCGCCTTGAACGAGAGAGTCAGTGGATAGTTTAGCGCCACAATGCTCCTTTCCAGCCGCCCGGCGATCCTCGGCGTTCAACGCCATCCATCGCCAGACGCGCATCCGTGCATCCGTTCCCGCAGGTCGGGCACCGCAGTTCGGGAGTCCGCCCGCATCGTATTGTACAGCAGCCGAGGGGATCGTCGCGATCCTCACCAGCCCGGACCGGCCAGAAGGCACCCTGGCACGTACTCCAACGCCGCGCAGCCCTCATCTCCGTGCGCACGACCGAGCCAGTTGCTCACTGACTGTTTTCTACTGGCACGAATATTGTAGGTCATATCGGATAAGCTGCGGGTGGCCTGGCGTCGCCAGAGATCACAGGCGGACGCTGGTCATCCCAACATTGGAGGGAAACCGTGCCCAGCACACTGCACCGACTAGCCGCGCTCTTCGCGCTGATCGCTCTGCTTCTGTCCACTTCGGCGCATGCCGCGTCGGAATCAACAGACCAGACGGAGCGCGGGTGGCAGCGCTTTCTTGAGGAACAAGGGCCATCACATGCCTCAGGAAATCGCCCACAGGACGGGAAACTCACCGCCACGAACCCGACACACGCGGTCGTCACGCTCCGGGTTGGCCTGCATTACTCGTACACGGCAACTGGCGCCCGCTCGGAGTTCGCAGCAAAGGACCATCCCCGCGTCCGCCTCAGCAACACTGCGGGAGACGTCCGAATCCTGAATCGGTCAACGGGCAAGCAGGTGGCAGTTATGTCGCCCGGACAGGCGTATGAGGTTAGCCACAGCGCAGCGGGCTACAC
>JACDAU010000159.1 GCA_013695265.1 Chloroflexia bacterium | reverse complement strand
AGCCGCACGATGTTTCAACCGATTGATAGCTACGGCGTGATAGGCGACCTGCACACCGTAGCTCTGGTTGGAAAGCACGGCTCCATTGACTGGCTCTGCTTCCCGCGCTTCGACTCCCCAACGGTGTGCGCAGCGTTGCTCGACGACCAGAAGGGCGGACGATTCAGCATTGCGCCCGAAAGCGCAGCGGAAAACACAACGCAACTCTACTGGCCGGAGACGAACGTGCTCGTAACGCGCTACCTCTCCGCCGAGGGCGCGGGCGAGGTGATCGATTACATGCCGGTCGGCACGACCGATAGCGGCGACGGGCATCACCAGATCATCCGCAGCGTTCGCGCCGTGCGCGGGCAAATGCGCTTCGTGATGGCGTGTACGCCTGCCTTTGATTACGCGCGCGCGCCGCACGAGACCACACTCTGCGAGCATGGCGCGTCCTTTCACTCAGCCGATCTAAGCCTCGGCCTCTCCACTGATGTGCCGCTTGAGCGCCTGGACGGCGGAGTGCGCGGGGGGTTCACGCTCGACGAAGGCAAATCAGCGGTGTTCCTGCTGCGACAGATCGAACCAGACGCCGACTGCGGCCCGTGCTTCTCGCCGGAGGAGGCCCACGACCTGTTCACCTGCACGGTCCGATACTGGCAGGACTGGATCGGCGGCTGCTCGTACACCGGGCGCTGGCGAGAAACGGTCCACCGGTCCGTGCTCGCGCTCAAGCTACTCACCTACGCCCCCACTGGCGCGATCGTCGCTGCGCCCACGTTTGGTCTGCCGGAGGTGATCGGTGGCGAACGCAACTGGGACTATCGCTACACCTGGCTGCGGGATGCCGCGTTCACGCTGTATGCTCTGATGCGCGTGGGCCTTCACCAGGAGGCGGCACAGTTCGTGGCCTGGCTCGACGCGCGCTGCCATGAGCCGGAGTCAGATGGCTCACTCCAGGTAATGTATGGGATCGACGGTCGTCACGACCTCCCCGAAACCACGCTGGACCACCTGGAGGGATACCGTGGCTCGCGGCCCGTGCGCATCGGCAACGCCGCGTGCGACCAACTACAGCTCGACATCTACGGGGAGCTGATGGACGCCGTGTACCTCTATAACAAGTACGGTGCCCCTATCTCCTCCGAGATGTGGACCCACCTCCGCGACCTGACGGAATGGCTCTGCGAGAACTGGCGCCGTGCGGATGAGGGGATATGGGAGACGCGCGGTGGCCGAAAGCAGTTCGTGACCTCGAAGCTGATGTGCTGGGTCGCGCTCGACCGCGCGTTGCGCCTCGCCGACAAGCGTTCCTTTCCGGCGCCTCGCGACCGCTGGCTCGCCATCCGGGACGAGATCTACGAGGAGGTTATGGCGCGCGGCTGGAACGCCGAGTTGGCGTCGTTTGTGCAGAGCTACGACGACGACAACCTCGACGCGTCCACGCTGCTGATGCCGCTAGTCCTTTTCCTGGCGCCCACCGACCCACGTCTGCACTCGATGCTCGACGCGATCTACCGGTCGCCCCGCGATGGCGGGCTCTCCGCCGATGGTCTCGTGTATCGCTACAACATCGCCGAGGGGGATGACGGACTCGAGGGACAGGAGGGCACGTTCAGCACCTGCACGTTCTGGCTCGTCGAGGGACTGACCCGCGCGGGTCGGGTGGACGAGGCGCGGTTCATGTTTGAACGGATGCTCGGATACGCAAACCATCTCGGCCTGTACTCCGAGGAGATCGGCCCCGCAGGCGAGCTGCTTGGCAACTACCCGCAGGCGCTGACTCACCTCGCCCTCATTAGCGCCGCTTTCAACCTGGATCGGGCACTTGGCAAGCATTGAGAGCGTAGGCAGCCGCGCACGAAACGGCTAAGAAGTGCGCCGGACGACACCGAGCAATGACCAGACAGGGAGGCTTCCATGACGACCCAACAGTATGACGCCATCGTTATCGGCTCCGGCCAGGCCGGAGGGCCGCTCGCCACCGCGCTCGTGGGCGCGGGCCGAAAGACCGCGCTGATCGAGCGAGAGCACGTCGGCGGCACATGCATCAACGAGGGCTGCACACCTTCCAAGACGATGGTCGCCTCCGCGCGCGTTGCGCACCTCGCCCGGCGTGGGGCGGACTACGGCGTTCACACCGGGGCGGTGCGGATCGCGATGGACACCGTACGCCGCCGCAAGCGCGACATGGTCGAAAGCTTCCGCACAGGCAGCGAGAGCCGGATCACCGAGGGCGGCGTGGACCTGCTCGATGGCGAGGCGCGCTTCAC
>JACDAU010000210.1 GCA_013695265.1 Chloroflexia bacterium | reverse complement strand
GTCATGCCGTGTCTCGCCGTTCACAAAGTAGGGAAAACGAATCAAGTTTGCCTTGCGGTCATAGAGCGCGATGTAGGTTGCCTGCGCCCGGAATACCTCTCGAACCTTCTCGCCGACCAGGTCTATTACGCCCTGGAAGTCGAGCTGTCTCGCCAGCCCTTCCCCGACGCTGTTGAGGACTACAAGCTCCGCGGCCCTCTGACGGGTCTCGTCCAGCAGCCGCGCGCGCGTTAGGGCGGCGGCGATGTGGTGGGCGATGAACACGAGCAGGTCATGGTCCGCATCGGTGTATCGGGTGTCCTCGGTGTGCGTCTGCACGACCAGCGCTCCCACGGTCTCGCCTTCCGAGCGCAGCGGTACCCCTAGCCAGTCGACGGATGGGGGGCCGATCGGCTCCACCTCACCGCTACGCTCCAACTCGTCCACCGTTTCGGGCGGCGCGAGGAGGGGCTCACCGGTACGGAGCACGTACGCCGTCAGGGTCCTACCCAAAGCTTCTCGGAGGGACTTGGGCGGCGCCTCCTCCTGGCCGACCTCCTCCACTATGTACGGGAAGCTGACCGTCTGGCTGGGCTGGTCGTAGAGAACAATGGAGAAAGTATCGACGTGCATGAGTTCGCCGACGATCCGGTGCATCTCGGCGTAGAACGCGCGCATGTCCTCAACGGCGCTCGCGGCGTCGGCGATGTGATAGAGGGCCGACCGGATCTGTTCCGACCGTAGGTGCTCGGCTTCCCGCTCCTCCAACTCGGCTATTCGCGCGCCCAAGTCCGGGGGCCGGGCAACTTCACTGTTCGGGATCGACTTCTTCTGCACCTTTGGCCGGTCCCTTTCGCTACACCCGAACGACACAGATCAGGGGCGTCAGTGTCACACGATCCTGCAAGGTTTGATGCCCCGAGCAAAGTATGGATACGATACTCACACCGCCGAATATGCCAGATTATACACGAGCAGGCGCCTTCCATCTGGAACTGTCGGCTGCCGGTTCACATCTCCGGAGCTCGACCGACCGCTGTGCTGGTCTCGGGACTGGGCCAGAAAGTTGGCCGACCGATTCACTGGGAACCATGCGCTTGCTGATAGCAACGTCAGGAACGGGGTCGGGCGCCCGCCTGCCTCTCGCCCCCGCAGGTGACTGCTGCCTCAAGTCCCACTCGCTTGCAACAGATCCCCGAGCAGGAACGGTATCATGACACCACCGGGAAGCGTTGACCCAATCCGAGCGACAAATGAAGAGCGGGAACCGTGAATGACAATCGTGCGGGCCGAAGAACGGAACATCTGCGGACCCCGTATGTGAAAGGGGCACGTAATGGAGAAGCGAATCCTCGGACGCACAGGACTGGCGGTGAGCGCGCTGGGACTCGGCGGTGCCTTCATCTCGCGTTGGGGCACCGCCGACCGCGAGGAGGCGCGCTCTGCCATTCACCGCGCGCTGGAGTTGGGCGTCAACTACATGGATACCGCCCCCAGCTACGCGGACAGCGAGGAGGTGATCGGGTACGCGTTGCAGGGCCTCGCCCAGCCGTACTACGTCGCGACAAAGCTGGGAGGACGCCCCGAACCATTTAACCCCAGAGATAAGCAAGGCCTGCGGCAGTCTGTGGAGGAGAGCCTGCGCCTGTTGGGACGCGACCACATCGACGTGCTACTCATCCACGAGCCCGACCGACCGCGGCAATACGACTGGTGGGAGAACTACGACCGCTTCCATGGCCCCGTAAACGACGTGCTCGACGAACTGAAGGCCGAGGGCCTCATCCGTTTCACCGGTCTTGGCGGCACTACGGCCTACGAGATGCCGCACATCATCGCGACCGGACGCTACGACGTACTACTGACCGCCTTTAACTACAGCCTCTTGTGGCGGGAGGCCGAGGTCGCCGTGCTGCCAGAGGCGAAAAAACAGGGTATGGGCATCATCGTTGGCTCTCCGCTGCAGCAGGGAGCGTTGGCAACCCGATACGATGAGGAGGTCGAGCGCGGTGCGCGCTGGCTCAGCCCGCAGAGGCGGCAACAGTACCGCGAGTTGTACGCTCTGCTGGACGAGACAGCTATGCCGATTCACGAGATGGGAATTCGGTTCGTGCTCTCGAACCCGGACGTTGCTATGACGCTGTCTGGTTCACGTTCCGTTGCGGAGGTGGAGGCGAACGTCCGTGCCGCGCAGAAGGGACCGCTACCGCAGGACTTGCTCGGGCGCCTCCAGGAGATCGCTGATATGGTACCAATGCGGCCATACGAGGAGCCGTTCGGACTCCCTTTTGGCCGTGACTACCGGGGACCAGGTCACGCGATGGCGTGGCGGACCTGACGCAGTCGAGTGTGTATCTGATGTAATGCGCCACACCACAATCGCTGAGCGTGAACGGAGCCCGGCGGCGAATTGTGCAGCCCAGGTCCGGCACTCTAATACTAACTCCGGTTGGAAGGTAGCGAATCTGTCATTCCGAGCCAGTGAGGAATCCGTGGTCCCGGTTACGGATCCCTCATTCCGTTCGGGATGTCATGCAACGTCGTTCAAGCGATCAACGCGGCCACATCCACCTGCGAACCGGTCTCGATTGACTGCAGGCAGCCAGCCACCATGGCGACGCTCCTGATGTTATCAGTGGCGACTGTCTCAGGCGGCTCACCTTCTTCCACAGCCATTCGCAGGACCTCCAGAGTGGCTGCGCGATCCGTGTAAGCGAGCTGCTCCTGCTCGACCACATGTGGCGCTCCCCCCCAAAGTTGCAGCACGACCGCCTCCAGTCCGCCGCCCCCGATCCTCCTCGTCAGCCTGCCTGTTTCTCCGACCAGCTCCCACGCACCATCCCAGGAGGTCTCGGTGTCATGCGGCGCCCAATCACCTTCATAGATGACCTTCGCGCCGCATTCGAGCTCCAGGATTGCTGCCATGGCAGGGTGGTGCAGGTAGGGACTATCTGGCGCCCGCCAGCTACGAGCGTATATCTTCCGTGCATTCTCCCCGGTAATCGCGCGCAGAAGATCGAAGTGATGGATCGCCATCCCCGTAAGGTATGGATGGCGCATCTGGTAGCGGTATGGGAGCGTGGGCCACAGCGAGCGAGTGTCCCGCCGACACGAGATCTTGACGCTTTGGAGCGTGCCCAGCGCGCCCTCCCGTACCAGCCGCTGCATCGTGCGTGCGGGTGGGCGGTAGCGGTAGTTCTGGCTGGCCATCACTATGCGTCCCGTCCTGGCTGCGGTCTCGATCAGCAGTTGTGCGTCTTGCACGGTGGTAGTGAGCGGCTTCTCGACCAGGACATGCTTTCCCGCCTCCAGGGCTGTCCGGGCTACTTCGCAGTGCGTCAACTCCGGGGTCGCCACCAGCACGGCGTCCGCTACCGTCCCAGTGAGAGCGTCGTCCAGGCTCTCGAAACATTGCTCCGGAGGGATGCCCAGTTCCTGGGTGATCCACTGACGGGCGGCCGGCGACGGATCCACGACGCCGGCAAGCTCGACACCCGAGGCTCCACTGAGCACCTCGACCCAGCTACGCCCAAAATCACCGACTCCGACCTGTAATACCCGCATCGGTTGCATCTCCTTGGTTCACTGCGTCTCGGGCGTTGTGTGGCCCGACCACCCTTCCTAATCTGTCCGCCCTGACCACGGCGTCGTCGGGCCGAGATCGCCGATACTCACCGAGTGCGCCCACTCGAGCGGATCGGTCGCCGCGAACGCGCTTGCCTCCGCCTCGATGACCTCGGGATCGCCTTCTCCCCAGTGCACTAACACTCGGTACGCCAGCCGCAGCGTCTCTCCACGCCGCAACTCGTACGGCTTATCTCGGAGGAACGCCGCGTTGAGGAACTGGAGGTCCCGAGTGTCGTACGTTAGCCAGGGAGTTGGGTACCTCGGGTTACTCGGATGGTCGATCATCGTGACCCCGCCCCTGGTCCTATGTCCCTCCCCGTCTATCCACCCTGAGTAGTCGGTCCATCGAGAGCGTGCCCTGCTGGTTGCCGCAGTATCCCGATCCCCCTCAGCGTTGAGCATCCGTGGGGCGAGGAAGCTGCGCGGGAGCCTCACACCGAGACCCGCATACCCGCCCCACTCCACCTTTCGATCCAGCTCAACCACGTCTTGTAACGGCGTGAACTCGAAGTCCCAGTCGATGATGTGATACGCGCTCGAGTCGATGGCGCGGACCAGGACCGTGCGATGATCGCGCAGGAGCGGTGTGCCGTCCGACTCTATCCAGTCGATGGTGTGGCGCACGCCTGCACCCACAGCCTCGTCCGAGACGGGCGCCAGATCCACGGGTCGGGTCCCGCCGTATGCCTCCCCGGAATCCGGTCCTTCCCAGACGTTGACGCCATTGAGGTACTTCCAGGCGAAGTACATACCGAGGTGCCAGACGTGATCGAAGGGCTGGTAGAGCGTGACGGGCGGCCCTCCCGGCAGGTTGACGGGGTGGCAGTACGGATAGCGCTCACAATCGCCGTAATGATAGGCGAGGACGAACTGATTGTCCCGGTAAACGGTCGCCACTCCGTCCGCCACTTCGACTCGTACTGCAGATGCCACCACCC
>JACDAU010000203.1 GCA_013695265.1 Chloroflexia bacterium | reverse complement strand
GTCCGGCAGCGAACCACCGCCGACCGTGGAAGCACACGGACAGACCGCGAGGCCCGTGAGCGGGAGTCCGTCCCGCCATCCCTGGGCGCGCGCCCGGACCTCCTCCGCTGACAGCCCGAGCATGCGCAGCGTCGGGATATCCACGAGATGCGTCCCTCGCGCGTAGTGCCGCAGCGTCGCGTGCAGCGCGGCGAGAGTGACCTTGTCGCAACGCAAAGCGCGAGCGAGTGGGTGCCGACGCAACCGCTCCACAAGGTCACGGCGACCCACGATCAGCCCTGCCTGGGGACCACCGAGCAACTTGTCTCCACTGAACAACGTTAGCCCCGCGCCCGCGGCAACGCTTTCCTGCACGGTCGGCTCGTGGCGCAGGCCGAACTGGGAGGTGTCCACGAGGCAGCCGCTGCCCAGATCGTTTATGACCGGCAGGGAGCGATCGTGGCCGATCCGAGCCATCTCCTCGATCTCAACATCCGCGACGAAGCCTGATAGGGTAAAGTTGCTCCGGTGTACCTTCAGGAGCAGCGCCGTTTGATCCGTAAGAGCGTCCGCATAGTCCGCACCATATGTTCGATTCGTCGTGCCGACCTCGCGGAGGGTCGCGCCGCTCTGCGCACACACGTCCGGTATGCGAAACTTCCCACCGATCTCCACCGACTGACCGCGTGAGACGATCACCTCTCGCCCCCGGCCAAGCGCGGTCAGCGCGAGGAAGAGCGCTGCTGCACAGTTATTCGTGACCGTCGCGGCGTCAGCGCCGGTGAGCTTGGTCAGCAGGCCCTCGATATGAGTGTCGCGTCTGCCACGGTCGCCGCTCGGGAGGTCCAGCTCCAGGTCGGAGTACGCCGCCGCATCAAGCATTGCCCGGCGCGCCTCGCCGGAAAGCACGGCGCGTCCCAGGTTAGTATGCAGAATAACGCCGGTTGCGTTTATCACTCTCGCCGGCCAGGGTGCGTCCATGAGCCGCGCGCGCGCCTGCACCGAATGGATGAGCTGATCGCGGCGAACCGAGCCGCCAGCGAGGATCGCCTCCCGCGCTTCGGAGAGCACTTGGCGTGCAGCCTCGACCAGCAAATCGTGCGGTACGGCAAGGTCAGTACTCAGCTCCAGAAGCGTCGTGACAGATGGCAGGAAACGAGGTTCAGCAATGATATTCAGGCGCGGACGTCCTCCCCATTTATTGTAACAGGGTGTGACTTGGGGACCGTTGCAGATAGCATGTAGGTATCTCGGATCAATGGACACCTCCAGAAACCCGTGATAAACTGAACCTCGAGTACATAAGTTGCACACTGGGGGGCCAAGTGGCGAGTTTATTGAGTTTTTTCCGAGGCAACTCGACGGCGCGCACCGCGAAGAAGCTCCGTCCCGTTGTGGACCGGGTGAACGCGCTGGAAGAGCAGATTCAGCGTCTCTCGGATACCGAGATGCAGGAGTATACTGCGGCGCTTCGCGAGCGCGTGCAGGCTGGCGAGAAGCTCGATGCGCTGCTGCCAGAGGCATTCGCCCTCGTGCGCGAGGCGACGCTGCGAACCCTCGGCAAGCGACAGTTCGACGTACAGCTCATGGGTGGCAGCGTGCTGCACCAGGGCGATATCGCGGAGATGCGGACCGGGGAGGGCAAGACCTTCGCCGCCCCACTCGCAGCCTACCTCAACGCCCTCGAAGGCAAGGGCGTCCACGTCATCACCGTGAACGACTACCTTTCCCGTCGTGACTGCGGCTGGATGGGACAGGTGTACCATTATCTCGGACTCACGGTCGGCTGCCTCCAGCACGAATCAGCGTTTATCTTCGATCCGGATTACGAGGGCGACCTGCCCCTGCTTCGGCCCGCCGAGCGGCGGGAGGCATACGCGGCTGATATCACCCACGGCACGAATAACGAGTTCGGTTTCGACTTTTTGCGCGACAACATGTCCCGCGATCTCGCCGAGAAAGTGCAGCGCGAACTGAACTACGCCATCGTTGACGAAGTGGATAACATCTTAATCGACGAGGCGCGCACCCCGCTCATCATCAGCGGGCAGGCCGAGCAGAACACGCAAGTGTATCATCAGTTTGCAAAGATCGCGGAGCAGCTACAGGAGAACCACGACTACACTGTCGAGCTCAAGCACCGCAGCGCGAACCTCACGGAAGAAGGCATCAGCCGCGCCGAAAAGCTGCTGGGCTTTTCGCGGACCCAGAAGGACGAAGACGACGGCAAGTCTCCGCTGTATGCCGCCGAGAACTTCGAGGCGACGCACTACCTTGATAACGCGATCAAGGCGAAGTCGCTGTTTCTGTTGGACCGCGACTACGCGATCGTGGACGGCCAAGTCATCATCGTCGACGAGTTCACTGGCCGCTACATGTACGGACGCCGCTACTCCGAGGGCCTGCACCAGGCCATCGAGGCCAAGGAGCGCCTAAAGGTGGAGCGGGAAACACAAACCCTCGCGACGATCACCATTCAGAACTACTTCCGAATGTACAAGAAGCTTGCTGGCATGACCGGTACGGCGGCAACAGAGGCAGAGGAGTTCGGTAAGATCTACAACGTCGATGTGGTGCCGATTCCAACGAACCGCGAGATGATCCGCGATGACTTCTCGGATCGCATCTTCAAGACAGAGACAGCCAAGTACCATGCGGTGGCTGACGAGATCGAGGAGTTGCGCGAGTCTGGACGCCCGACGCTAGTCGGCACCACAAGCATCGAGAAGAGCGAGTATCTAAGCGAGATCCTCCGGCGGCGCGGCGTAAAGCACGAGGTCTTGAATGCACGCTACCACGAGAAAGAGGCGGAGATCGTCGCTCAGGCGGGCCAGGAAGGCTCGGTGACAATCGCGACGAACATGGCGGGGCGCGGCACGGACATTATCCTCGGCGAGGAAGTCGCTGAGCGGGGTGGCCTGCATATCATCGGCACGGAGCGCCATGAATCCCGCCGGATAGATAACCAGTTGCGAGGACGGGCCGGCCGCCAGGGCGATCCCGGTACCACCCGCTTCTACGTGTCCCTTGAGGACGAGTTGATGCGCCGGTTCGGACTCGACCGGGTGAAGGGCATTATGGAGCGCCTTGGGGTAGACGATGACACCCCGATAGAGAACAGCCTCGTGACCCGCCAGATCGAGGGGGCGCAAGCAAAGGCCGAGGGCTACAACTTCGATGCCCGCAAGCATGTCGTCCAGTACGACGGGGTGATGAATACACAACGCGACGTCATCTACACAATGCGTGACCGGATACTCATTGGCCAAGGGACGCGCGATCGCGTAGTCCAGGCTGTCGAAGAGGAAATCAGCCGCTCCGTCGATGAGTACACCGACAGCGCCGAGCCGGACACCTGGGATTTGGAGAGCATGCTAGGCAGCGTAAACACGATCTTCCCCGTCCCGGAGGATGTGACGATTGAATCGCTCACGGGACAGGATAAAACGGACTTGTGTCAGTTCCTCCATGAGTTGGCGGTCGAAGCATACGACGCGCGCGAGGCGGAGCTTGGCGAGGATGACGCCCGCCTTCTCGAGCGCGTCGTCCTGCTGAATACCATAGACACACAATGGATCGAGTATCTGACGCACATGGAGGAGTTACGGCAGGGCATCGGGCTCCGGGCGTACGGCCAGCGCGACCCTCTCGTGGAGTACAAGTCCGAGGCGTACCGTCTCTTCGAAGGTCTGATGCAGAGCATCGAACACGAGGTAGCACACGCGATATACAAAGTGTCCATCGCGCGCGAGGCCCCAGCGCCAGTACCGATACAGCAGGTGCATACCAACCGCGAGGAAATCACACCGACTAGCCAAACCAGACGAAGCGGCCAAAAGATCGGGCGCAACGACCCCTGCCCCTGCGGCAGCGGGAAGAAGTACAAGCGCTGCCACGGTGGCGTCGCGACACCGGTGTAGACCACCAGGGCCGCTCCGCATAGTCGCGCGAAGCCCCATCCCGCGACTCAACGGATCTACAGGATGAGGCTTTTATACCTGGCGGTAAAGCGGACCCGAAAGTTCCGGTTCTGCCACGCGCCTGGTACTGGTCTGCAATCCGTTCCGGCTGACGAGTGTTGCGGGGTATCCTGAGCCACTGCGAAAGATCCGTAATCGTGACCACGGATTCTTCGCAGCGGCTACCCTCGGGCGGAGCGAAGGCCGCTACCTGACGTGCAGCCTCGGTTCAGGCGGCTCGCGTATAACGCCTAACGCGCCATGGAGCGAAGGAGTTAACCCGCTACAACTCCATTCCTGTCATCTGGCGAACGCGAGCGTAGAGTTCCTCACGCTGGTGTGGCTCCGGGCGGAAGAGGCGAATCAGCAGCCAGGCGACCAGGCCGAGCCAGAACAACAGGCTGAATACCTGCGAGATGGCGGACCCGGTAGCGCCCGCCGCCGAGCGAGCGGCGCGTGCGCCTGTATCCCGCGCCGCTCGCGCGCCCATCGCAGCCGAAGCTCCAGCCACCGTCGCCAACTCTCCAGCACGCTCGGTCCCGCTGTGCAGCGTATCAGCAACGACCGGTCGCGCATCCTCGATGCGGTCGCGGGCGGCAGGTACCCAGTCCTTGCGCGTCTTTTTGGCGAGCCGCTCACCAGTCTCCGCAGCCCTGCTCGCCGCAGCCGCAGTACTCGCGAGAAGCGGAGCGGCCTGCCCGCGTGCTGAGGCGGTCGCGTCCTGTGCGCGTTCAGCGGCGGCACGGGCCACGTCGAGCCCCTTGTTTGAGAGGTCCCGTGCCTTGTCGCGGGAGATCATATCTAATAGCCCGTCCGGAATCTCGATTGTCACCTCCCGCGTGCCAAACCGGGGCTTTGCTACTGTTATCTCTGCCATAAACTACTCTCTCTTTCAATGGGCCCTAAGACTGCTTGTGCAGAAGTGAAGCAGTTCCGCTCGTCGATTCCAGAGACACGCGCTTGCTGATGGTACTAGTCACGTCATCGACCATCCTCAAGGGCACCTCCTGCACTCCCGCACAGCATACATCCTGCCAGCGACCGCCGGTTGCTGAGGGACGCGGTCGTGGGCTATACTCCTGCGGCCCGTTGGGACAGAGTGAGGGAACGGCAAGTAGCGGGGTTTATGGTATGCGATTTGGCGTGTTCAGTGACATTCATGCGAACCTCGTTGCGCTCCAGGCCGTGCTGCAGGATATGGGGCCCGTCGATCAATACTGGTGCCTCGGTGACGTCGTCGGATACGGCCCCAGTCCGAATGAGTGTGTACAAGCCCTGCTTGACCTTGACCACGTACTCGTGATGGGGAACCACGACGCCGCAGCGGTCGGCGTCCTCTCCCCCCGTGACTTCAACGGCGAGGCGCGGCGCGCCCTGGAGTGGACGGCCCGCACGCTGGCGCGCGATAGCATGGCCTACCTGAAGGCCGCACCCGAACAGCTCACGCGTGGTGAGATACTGCTCGTTCACGGGTCCCCAAGAGAGCCGCTGTGGGAATATATCACCAACGTAGAGCAAGCACAGGGAAACTTCGCGGTCACGGAGAATCCGTATACCTTCATCGGACACACACACGTGCCCCTCGTGTTTCTCCTGGATCGCGAGGGGCATGCATTGAGCGGGACGCCCGAGGATGGAATGTTGCTTCGGCTGGCAGGGGAACGGATGCTTATCAATCCCGGCAGCGTGGGGCAACCGCGCGACGGCGACCCTCGGGCATCGTATGCGATCGTGGATAACGAGCAGATGCATGTGGAGTTTCACCGCGTGGAGTATGATATACCGGAAACGCAGAGTGCGATGAAGGCGATGGGTGCGAGCCCGTGGTTAATGGAGCGAATCGCCTACGGACGGTAGTATACAACGGTGATGAGAGACTGATGAAAGTAGTGATTTTGGGCTGTGGCCGCGTCGGAAGCACACTTGCGCGCACGCTGGATGCCGAGGGCCACCACGTGACCGTGATTGATCGCAATCAGCAGCAATTCCAACGCCTCGGCCCTGACTTCGGCGGTGCTACCGTTCGGGGTACCGGCATCGATGAAGATGTGCTCCGCCGCGCCGGGATAGAGAGGGCGGATGTCTTCGTGGCCATGACAAACGGTGACAACACCAGCATCATGGCGTCGCAGATTGTGCAGGAGGTCTTCGAAGTGCCGCATGTGGTAACGCGCATATATGACCCTGTGCGTGAGCAGTTGTACCGGAGTCTCGGCCTTGACACCATCTGCCCCACCACGCTGATTGCTGGCCTGGTGCACGAGAAGCTTGCGGACAACGCAACGGCGCCGAGCAGCGGAGGGGCGGCCTAGCATGTTTATTCTCGTCATTGGCGGTGGGAAAATCGGGTACTACCTGACGAAGACGCTCGTCAGTGAAGGCTACGAGGTACTGCTAATCGAGCGGAACCAGCAGAAGGTCGTCACCTTCTCCGACCGCTTCGGCGCGGTAGTCATGCAGGGCGACGGCGCTGAAGCAGCGACCTTGCAACGGGCGGGCGCCTCGCGCGCCGATGTCGTCATCGCGACAACAGGCGAGGATGAGGACAACCTGGTCATCTGCCAGCTTGCGAAGCGGATGTTCCAGGTGGGACATGTGATGGCGCGCGTGAACAATCCCAAGAACGAGGAGATCTTCAAGCGGCTTGGCATCGACACCACTGTCTCCGTCACCAACATCATCCTCAGCTACATGGAGCAGAGCCTGCCAGACCGGCCGCTGACCCACCTGCTGACCCTCTCCCACGCCGACCTCGCAATCGTTGAAGCAAACATCACGAGCCGCAGCCCGCACATCGGTCGCCCACTCGGCGACGTGAACCTGCCACCAGACGTTGCCGTGAGCGCAATTATCCGCGGTGAGGATCTGCTCATACCCGGCCCCGAAACCCGCCTGCAACCAGGCGACGAGGTGATCGCGATCACGCACCGCGCGAGCGAGGAACGCCTCCGCGAGGCGCTGAGTCAGTAGTCACGGTCGCCATTGTGGGGTATCTTACACCAGCAACCTTTGTGTTGGACTATCAATTGGGGGATCCTGACACCGATGCGGCGTGTCGAAGGCGTACACCATTACCGGTAGTCTGTTGCCTTGGGAAGAATGACACCTGGCGGGTGTTACCGGTGAGCAATTACGTCGGTATCCACGGCATCAGCCACCACCTGATACGAACTCCGGCTGAATAGTAGCGCATCTGTCATTCCGAGCTTGCGAGGGATCCGTGGTCGGGGTTACGGATCCCTCACGGAGTTCGGGATGACATGCAGTAGTGTTTAAGCGGATTGCGTCTGACACACCACTAAACCCGACTCAACAGACTACCGTTACAGCGGTGAGCAGGAGCCTTGAGCCGACTTGCAGGTAGAGGGCGGACTGCGGTCCGCGGGCGGGCACGGAGACCCGCTCCCTGCCATTCCAAAGGTTCAATCTTCTTGCTCACCGCTGCAGGGCGCAGGTTTCCGTGCCTCCCCCGCGGCTGCCCATCCACGGGGCGAACTAGCTTGGTGTGTGGCGATTCCCACCCTTGTCAGACACGCGAGTCTTTGCGGTGGTGCGGCGCGTCGTGAGCGTGTGCGGCGCCGGGAAGTATGTGCGCCGCCGCTCTCGATCCGCGCGCTCTATCCGCTCAAGCTCTGCGTATCGGGTGTACTTGTAGTAGAGGGCGTACAGAACCACGGCGTAGACGGCAAAGACCATCAGGTAGAGAAAGAATCGGCGCGTAAAGAG
>JACDAU010000198.1 GCA_013695265.1 Chloroflexia bacterium | reverse complement strand
CGATGATGAACATTCTCAACGGCGGCAAGCACGCCTCGAACAGCACCGACATGCAGGAGTTCATGGTGATGCCGCTGGGGGCGTCCAGCTTCTCGGAAGGGTTGCGCTGGGGCGCGGAGATCTACGCGGCGCTCCGCAAGAATCTCCACGCACAGGGGCACGCGACGAACGTCGGCGACGAGGGCGGCTTCGCGCCGAGTCTGGAATCAAACGACGCGGCGATTGAGGCCGTGCTGCAGGCGATCCAGACCGCCGGTTACACCCCCGGCGAGCAGGTCTCCATCGCGCTCGACCCCGCCGCAAGCGAGCTCTTCGCCGAGGGCGCCTACCACCTGGCCCGCGACGAGCGGGTGCTGAGCACGGCGGAGATGGTGGCGTACTGGGCGGACTGGTGCCGCCGCTTCCCGATCATCTCGCTGGAGGACGGACTGGCGGAGAACGACTGGTCTGGCTGGGAGGAGCTAACACGAGAACTCGGTGCGGGGGTGCAGCTCGTCGGCGACGACCTCTTCGTGACGAATACTGACCGCATCCGCGAGGGCGTCAGCCGCGGTGCGGCGAACAGCGTACTCATCAAGCCGAACCAGATCGGCACGCTGACGGAGACGATCGAGGCCGTGGAGCTGGCGCGGCGGGCGGGCTGGACCGCAGTGATGTCGCACCGTAGCGGCGAAACAGAGGACACGACGATCGCGGACCTCGCGGTGGCGCTTGGCTCGGGGCAGATAAAGACAGGTGCGCCCTCCCGTGGAGAGCGCACCGCGAAATACAATCGCCTGCTGCGCATCGAGCGCGAACTGGGCGACAACGCCCGCTACGCGGGCTGGAACGCCCTGCCTACGCGCCGGTAGTCCGCCGGTTGCTGTCCGCGTCCGTGGCTGTCACGGTCTGCCCCGGACCGTCGGCACGCGGCGCAACATCTGGTCCGGCTGTATGCGTATCTCGTCCCTCGTTGCCGGCGTTGATGTCCAGGTCTGCGGACTCCGCGCCGTACACGGCGTCACTAACCTCCGAGATACGCCCTGCGGGCACCTCTGTATCCGGACTCTCGCCGGTGACAGCCTTGTCAGGGTGCAGGGCGTGTTCCTTCCACTCGTCGCTTGCCTTGATGGTCATCATCTGCCTCCTTGTCTGTTGCCTGTGACTTGCAAGAGGTATGCCGCTCACCGGCTGCCAACGGCGGTGAGCACCCCCGAGAATGCCGCGACCGCGAGCCACGCCAGGTACACGCCGCTGTACCCAACCGCGCCGTCTGTGACCAGAAACGTCACGCCCAGGCCCAGGAGCGCCAAACCGAAAATCAGCGCAGCGAGTGGGGAGAGCGTCTGCTCGGAGGGTATGCCGGGGAGCGGGCATAGGCGAAAAAGGTGCAGTCCCGCGAGTCCCACAAGCCCTGCTCCTCCGAGCAGCGCAGCCCACGGCGCAAGCAGTACGAAAAGGTTTAACAGGCGCGTCATGGAGCGGTGACGCCACGCATGCAGAACTCGGCGTCCACCAGGGCAGGGCCGTGGCCCTGCGTTACGGGAGGAAGATCGCCACCCACTGCCGCCACACCGGCTGCGCGGGCGCTGCGGCCACGGGCTTCCGTTCCCGGTGTGGCAGCGGCACGGATGGCTCCACCTTCGGGGCGTTGGCATCGGGTACGATGAAGAGTGAGACGTCGCCGGGTTTCGTCATCCCAAGCTGGTCCCGCGCCGTTCGCTCGACGTATTTCTCGTATCCCGGCCCGTTGAGGAAGTCCACGCGTGCCTGCAGGCGAGCGTTGACTGCCTGCTGTTCGGCGAGCACGGCACGCTCCGCAGCAAGTCGCTCGCCCAGGCCCCGCGCCTTCCAGGCCTGCCCAGTGAACGCGAGCGCAAAGTACAGGCCGCACATCAGGAGCACCAATTTCGCGAGTTGCGAACGATGGTCCCGGAACAGAGCTGCGTTCAGCACAGTGCGCCTCTCCTCCAAGTGTACGGGGTATCGAAGGGCGCGGTTCGTCCGACGCGTTCCCCACGTTGTGTCTCTCCCATCGATAGTACGATCCGCTGAGGACGGTATCAACCGCCGGCGGAGGCCACGAGTGCTGGCTGCCGCTTGTGCCACTCCGTACTGCGTTCGTACGCATGCGCGGCGCGAAGGAGCGTGGCCTCGTCGAAGGCGCGTCCGATGAGCTGCATACCTACGGGCAGTCCGTCCGAGGATCCACACGGCACGCTGATCGCCGGGATGCCGGCCATACTCGCGGGGATGGTGAATACGTCCGAGAGATACATCGCGATTGGATCAGCAGTCCGCGATCCGATCTTGAACGCGACACTCGGACTCGTCGGTGATGCGATCACGTCACACCGCTCGAACGCCGCGTCAAACTCCGCCTTGATAAGCGTGCGCACCTTCTGCGCCTTGAGGTAGTACGCGTCATAGTAGCCGCTGGAGAGGGCGTACGTCCCGACCATGATGCGGCGCTTCACCTCCGCGCCGAATCCCTGATCGCGCGTGGAGAGATAGGTCTCGATCAGGTCTACACCATCGTCGCTTCGGTAGCCATACTTCACGCCATCGTACCGGCTGAGGTTCGAGGACACTTCGGCAGGCGCGATGATGTAATACGTGGAGAGCGCATAGCCTGTGCTCGGCAGCGACACCTCCACGAGTGCCGCGCCAAGCCGCTCAAGCTGGGCGATCCCCTCGCGAACGGCGGACTCGACCCCAGGCTCCGTGCCCGCAATGAAGTACTCCGCCGGCACGCCGACGCGCAGTCCACGCAGGTCCGCTCCAAGCTGCGTCGGAAGGTCCGGCACCTCGACGGGTGCGCTTGTGGAATCAAGCGGATCATGGCCTGCGATCACGGAGAGCACCAGCGCGGCGTCCGCAACGGTATGGGTCAATGGACCGATCTGGTCGAGCGAGCTCGCGAACGCGATGAGTCCGAAGCGCGACACCCTGCCATACGTCGGCTTCAGTCCCACGACGCCACACAAAGAGGCTGGCTGGCGAACGCTGCCGCCGGTATCGGAGCCAAGCGTGAACGCCGCCTCGCCCGCCGCCACCGCCGCTGCGGCACCACCACTGCTCCCGCCGGGCACGGTCGCCAGATCCCACGGGTTTGCGGTGATGGCAAGTGCGGAGTTTTCCGTGGAGCTGCCCATTGCGAACTCATCCATGTTGAGCTTGCCAAGTAACACCGCACCGGCGTCGCGGAGGCGTGCATACACCGTGGCATCATAGGGCGGGTGGTATCCCCGTAGGATTCGGGAACCGCAAGTCGTCGCGATGCCCGCAGTCGAGAGCAGATCCTTGAGCGCCATCGGCACACCGAGCACCGGACTAGTCTCGCCCGCCGCGAGCCGCCGATCCGCTTGCCTGGCCTGCTCCAGCGCGAGGTCTCCGGTGACTGTGATGAACGACCGGACCCGGTCATCCACCGCAGCTATACGCGCCAGGTAAGCCTCGGTTATCTCCACCGAGGACAGTTCGCGCGCGTCGAGCAGGCGCCGCAGATCCCCGACCGTCACGCCTCCGGGAACCAGGCTCTCACGTCTCATAACCAAGCACCGCCTTTGTTCTGAAATAGTTCCCCTCACGTTCCGGCGCGTTGGCGAGCATCTCGTCCACGGAGTAGCTCGGTCGCGGTTCGTCCGCCGCGAGTACGTCGCTCAGTGCCAGCACCTGCGCGGTGGGCGGTATCGCCTCCGTGTCGAGTTCGTTGAGCTGGCTCACGTGGGCGAGAATGTCACCTAGCTGCCCACGCAGCGTCTCCATCTCCTCCGTTGTGAGTCCGATGCGCGCGAGCGTCGCGATATGCCGCACGTCCTCCAGTGTCAGTTCCACGGTCGCCTCCTCCTGCCTCACGCGTGCGCCACGCGCTCTGCACCGCTTGGCGCGTCATTCTCTCGGCGCCTGCGCACCGCGAACAGGGTACTGACCTTCACCCGAAAGCCCGGAAGCACGTCGCCACCATCAAGCTCGTCCTCTGCGCGGAGTTCCCAGACAATCGCGCCAGGCTGGTACACAGTGATAGATCGCCGTCGCGGCCACAGCACCAGGACCATCAGCGTGCCCGCCTCCAGATATTCCTGTACTTTGTCGTGTACATCGTCGGCCCGGTCTCCGGGTGACACCACCTCGACCGCCAAATCCGGGGCGATTTGCCAGAAGCCCTCATCTGGCACTTCCCCTCCATCCACCCGCTCCCACGATACGAACGATACGTCGGGGCTGCGCAGCCGATCGGGATCTCGGCGCAGGAGGTACCCAGTACCATCGCCGAGAGCGACGCCCCGGTCGTGGTCGCGGACGTATGCGCCGATCAGCCGCAATAGTAACTCGACAATCAGACCGTGGACCGCACCTGCTCCGGGCATCTCAACCAACTCCCCACCGACTAGCTCAAACCGCTTGCCCGGCGCCTCAGGCATCTCCCAGAGTTCCTCGGCAGTCACCAGAGTCTTCTCTTGCTTCGCGACGCTCATGGATGGACTCCTTGTGTGGATGGTCGATACGGTGGGCGGGAACAGATGATTCACGCTGTCGTTATAACTGGCTGCAGTAGCCGCCATTCGTTCTGCATTCTAGCAGGGCTATGTGTTGAGCTTCTTATGCCGCAGCAGTATACTTTGCAGGATACCCTGGGCGGCAAGTAAGGTTACGAGCGAGCTGCCGCCATACGAAATCAGCGGGAGCGGGATGCCGGTCACGGGCATAAGCTGCATATTCATGCCGACGTTCACAAAGATCTGAAACAGAAAGATCGTCGTTATTCCCGCAGCGATCAGTTCCCCATACTCGTCGCGGGCGAGCCGTGCGACGCGGATCATCCGCCACAAGAGCAAACCGTATACGATCAGCAGCGCGATCATCCCAAGGAAGCCGAACTCCTCGCCAATCACGGAAGCGATGAAGTCCGTATGCTGCACGCGCAAGTAGTCCAGTTGGCCCTGAGTGCCCCCCATAAAGCCCTGCCCCGAGAGTCCGCCGTTGCCCATGGAGATGCGGGCCTGAATGATATTGTAGCCACCATCAAGCGCGGAGGCTTCGGGGTTCAGAAAGACGATCACGCGGGCGATTTGATATGGACGAAGCAGCCAGAGCCACGCCACCAGCCCCCCAGGGACGGCAAGTGCCACGAGCGTCGCGAGATACTTCCAGCGGGTACCCGATACGAGCGTCAGCGCCACCCAGATCGCGACCAGCACGAGCGAGGTGCCCAAATCCGGCTGCAAAAACACGAGTCCAAAGGGCAGACCGATGAGAGCCAGCGAAACAAGGAAGCGGAAGAGATTCGAGCGGCCTCGCGGTCTTTCGGCCAGAAACCTCGCGAGCACTAGCACCATCGCCAACTTCGCCAGCTCGCTTGGCTGCAGCGCGACCGGGCCGACGTCTATCCACCGGGTTGAACCGAAGGTCTCGCGCCCGATTACGAAGATCAAAACAAGCAACACCATCGCCAAACCATAGATGACCCAGGTCCAGTTCGCGAGAAACCGGTAATCTATCCGTGCCAGGATACCCATAAGGACCAGGCCAACCACTGCGTAGATCGCCTGCTTCAACACGACGAGGTTGAGCACCAGCGGACCGGCTGCGGTAGTCGTACTGTAGATCATCATGATGCCGAAAGCCACAATGAGCAGTGTCGCGGAGAACATGACCCAGTCGAAGTGCTTGAGGAGACCAGTGTCGGAACTGCCAATCGCGCGCAAGCCGGTCGACCGGCCCCGCCGAAACGCGATGCTACTCATCTGAGAGGCTGTCACGCAGGATATCGAGATGGTCGAGCGCTACTCCCGTACCCAATGCCACGCAGTTGAGCGGGCTATCTGCGACATAGCAAGGCACTCCCGTCGAGCTGGCAAGGAGTTGATCGATGTTTCGCAACAGCGCGCCACCACCCGTAAGCACCATCCCCTTATCGATGATGTCCGACGCGAGCTCTGGCGGCGTCTCTTCGAGCACAGACTGTACTGCGCCGACGATACTCTGGAGCGGCTCACGGATCGCGTCCGTCACCTCGTGAGAGGTGATCGTGACGGTGCGAGGCAAACCGGATACCTGATCGCGACCCTTCACCGGCATGCTCTCGTTATCCTCGGTGCGAACCGCACTGCCAATGGCGATCTTGATCTCCTCGGCGGTGCGGTCGCCGACCATCAGGCTGTACTTGCGCTTCATATAGTTCACGATCTGGTCGTCGATCTTGTTTCCGCCGATGCGCACGGAGTTGCCGACCACGATGCCGTTGAGTGCGATCACCGCGACCTCTGTCGTGCCGCCCCCAATGTCGAGGATCAGGTTGCCGCTTGGGCTGGCAACGGGCACGTTCGCGCCGATCGCGGCGGCTAGTGGCTCGCGAATCAGCCACGCATGCTTCGCGCCGGCATTGAGCGCGGCATCGCGCACGGCGCGCATCTCGACCGTCGTCACCCCCGCAGGAATGCAGATCATCACCTCGGGACCGCCGAGTGAGAAGCGTCCCGCCGCCTTGCCGATAAAGTGCTTGAGCATCTGCTCCGTGATCACGTAATCGGCGATGACGCCGTTCCGCATCGGACGCACGACCTCGATCGTTTCCGGCACGCGTCCGAGCATGTCGCGCGCATCCGCACCAACCGCCCGTATTGAACCATCCTTCGTGCTAATCGCGACAACGGAGGGCTCATTGATGACGATGCCCTTACCTTTTACAAAGACGAGCACGTTTGCCGTGCCCAGGTCTATGCCTATCCTCTTGGAAAAGATCAACACGTTCTCCGATGCGGCTCTATATCAGTGACCTACGGAGTCGGCCGGTCGCCGCGGACGTTCCGCCTCCGGCGAGACACGCGCAGGCGGAGCTGCGCACGCCGCAGAGATGCTTCGAGCGCGGCCGCTGACTCCACCTGGTCGCGATTTGCGAGCAGGTGCTCGGCTCGACGGTGCGCCTCCTCTGCCCTCGCATCGTCGATCTCGTCCGCGCGCTCCGCGCTGTCGGCCAGAACCGTAACCCGGTCGTCCAACACCTCCAAGAACCCCCCGCCGATGGCCAGTCCCGTCTCCTGACCACCCTGTGTAATACGAAGCTCCCCGATGCCGAGGACGCTCATCAGCGGCGCGTGCCGGGGCAGAATACCGAGCGCACCCTCCAGCCCCGGTGCGACAACCATGTCAACATCCTCAGCATACACCACACGCTCGGCGGTGACGATTTCCAGGTGCAGCGGCATTATCTTTCCTCCCGTTCCCTCACGAGAAGCGAACCGACGCGCTTTGACGCCAGCCGCAACCGTTTATTCTATCATCAAGCATTCGCCATCGGTGTGTGAGGCTCGAAGCTGTACTCTCGCCCACGACCGGAGGGGATGGACGGCGAGTCCACCCCCTCGTGCCCATCAACAATGATCGAGTTGCTGCTGCTTACTGGTTCGTGGTGTCTCCGTTGCCGTCACTGTCGGCCGTATCCTCCTCCGCCGAGTCGTCGTCCTCACCAGACATATCGCGAGCCTTCGCGAGCGCCTGATCGATATCGCCGACCA
>JACDAU010000145.1 GCA_013695265.1 Chloroflexia bacterium | reverse complement strand
CCAAAAAAGCGGTGCGGGTTCCGCCCAGATGGAATTCAACCAGTTGACCGATCTCCGTGCACGACTCGCCACAACATCCTTGACACATATTTGCCGTTAGGGGTCAGACCTCGCCGCACGATGCTCCACACATGTTTGCCAGGCCTCGTCACGACTTCCGGGGCATATAGTGGTCGCATTGGTGGCCGCTGCCGCCAGCCCTCGCCACATGATGCTCCACACATATTTGCAGCACGGCTGGCAGCATCGCAGCCAACGCCTCCGTGGGAGTTAAGGCGCGGCTGCGAGCCAGTCCCACGATGGCTGACCCGGTTCTTGGGAGACGGCAAGTGGCGCTTGGATGGCCGAGTGCCGCATGATGATCCCCGTTGGCAAGCGACCCTTACTGCCTATCACAAACTGGCATCGCTCGGAGCCCGAAGGCGCCAAGGAGCACTCGATGGACTCGTCCGCGCCGCGGAGCAGCCAGCCGCTCGCGATCCTCTTCGCGATGTTTCAAGGCGGTGGCAACGTCCCCCTCCTGCTGCCGATTGTCCGCGGCCTCGTCACTCGCGGGCACCGGGTCCGCGTCCTGGCTGGCCCGGGCGTGCGCGCCTCACGGGCACCGATCAGCCCGCGCTTTCTCGAGCGCATCGCGGCGACGGGGGCGTCGCTCGTTCCATTCGAGGAACCAGATCCCCATCCCTTCCAGGACGCGCCGCCACTTCGCGGGCTCGTCCGCGGCTGGGCCCCCAAGTCCCTCGACCCGATCACCGCGAACACGCGCCCCAACCTCTGGGCGCCGGCGTGGGCGATGAACGTCACGGCTGAGCTCCGGCGCGCCCCAGCAGACGTGGTCGCCGCCGATTACGTCCTGCTCGGTGCCCTCGCCGCCGCGGAGGCCGCCGATACTCCGGCTGCGGCACTCGTCCATAAAGGCTACTTTCCGTGGCCCACTCCAGGCGCTCCACCATTCGGCACCGGCTTGCCGCCGGCCCGTGGTCCCCTGGGCAGGCTGCGCGAGACGCTGTATCACGCGGGGAGCCGGCGCATCTCCATCCGCGACGGGTTGCCTGCCCACAATCGGGCTCGCGCGCACCTCGGCCTCCCGCCGTTGCGCTCGCCGCTGGAGCAGTACGACCGGGCGGCGCGGGTGCTCCTCCTCGCCAGCCGCGTGTTCGATTTTCCCATCCGGCGCCTGCCACCCAACGTGCGTTATGTGGGCACGCCGTTCGATGATGAGCCGGTCGCTGATTGGATATCGCCCTGGCCCGCTGGCGATCCCCGCCCGCTGGTCCTCGTCAGCCTCAGCACCCTCCCCCAGGGGCAGGGCCCGGTCATGCACCAGATTCTGACCGCGCTCGCATCGCTGCCGGTGCGAGCGCTGGTGACGTTGGGGCCTGCCCTCGAACCAGCACAGTTCACCGCCCCGACGAACGCGCGGATCGAACCATTCGTGCCGCACTCAGCGGTACTGCCCGAGGTGGCGGCGATGGTCACCCAGGGCGGTCTCAGCACAGTGATGAAGGCGCTGGCGCATGGCGTCCCGCTGGTGTGCATTCCGCTGCTTGCCGATCAGCCGGACAACGCCGCGCGGGTCGTGGCGCACGGTGCCGGCGTCCGGGTGGGCCGCGACCCGTCGCCCGAGCAGATCGGGCAGGCCATCATGCGGGTGGTCACCGAGGCGCACTTCCGCGAGGGTGCGCGGCGGCTTGCGCGCGTGCTGACGACGGAGGACGGCGCCCAACTCGCCGCCGAGGAGATCGAAACCGCCGCACGTGATCGATAGCGACCGCGCTAGGGCCGAGGTGATGGCGAGGCGTCATGGCGAGATCCCGCGGAGCGTCGTGGCTCGTTTCTCCTCCATCGCCGTTGGGGCGTCTGTTGCCACGCTCAGTGCAAACAGGTGTGGAGCATCATGTGACGAGGTTTGGCTGCCGCCGTTGACAGAGCGGCACTGCGGCGGTAAGAACTTGGGCATCCCCGCGCCGAGCGTCCGAGTCCGTCTCGGGACGCGTTGTGCCCGAGGTGACCGATGCCCTCCGCCCGTCGCTCGCAGCACCAGCCGACCGACGATTGGCAGCAGCTGCGCCTGCTGGTCAACTCGCCGGAACAGGAAACCTACGAGCTGCTGCGCCCGATCGTCCTCTTCGGGCGCAGCTCCGTGGCCCGCGCCCGCGAGACCGGCGTCCCCGAGCGCACCCTGCGGCGCAAGGCGGCCCGCTTCGGGTCCGCCGGGATGCGCAGCCTCTTCGCGCCGGACGACCTACCGGAGTCGGACCGACGCCGGCTCCCGCTCGGGATCCGCAAGGCCATCGTCGAGCTCAAGGC
>JACDAU010000105.1 GCA_013695265.1 Chloroflexia bacterium | reverse complement strand
AGGCCGACCTTGCCCAGCCCAACGATGCCGAGGGACTTGTGGTTGAGCTCCACGCCCATGAAGCGGGAGCGGGTCCACTCGCCCATGCGTATCGAGGAATCCGCTTGCGGCACGCAGCGCGCCAGGGCAAGCATCAACGCCATTGCATGCTCTGCGGCCGCGACCGTATTGCCCAGTGGCGCATTGACCACGAGCACGCCGCGCTTAGTCGCGGTCTCGACGTCTATGTTGTCAACCCCGACGCCCGCGCGGGCGACCACCTGTAACTTCTCACCCGCCTCCAGAACCAGCGCCGTGACCTTCGTCTCGCTGCGCACGACGAGCGCATCGTACGAGGCAACGACCGCAGGCAAGTCCTCCGGGGAGATGCCGGTACGCACGTCTACCTGTAGATGCTTTTCGAGGAACGCAACGCCCTCTGCGGCAATGGGATCCGCCACAAGTACTTTGAACTGCAAGCTGCCTCCCGTGCTACTGTGTCGAACTGTCGGCGCAGAATACCATGTGCTAGGCTGGTGTCGCGGCCTCCTCGGCAATCCGTAGCGCCTGATGCTGGCGATAAATCTCCATTACCGCCTCCGCGAGCAGGTGCGAGTCGTGACGGACATACGCGCCCACCCTTGTAAGGGGCTTGACTCGTATCTCCGGGACCAGTTCGTAGCATTCCGTCAGGTCGAGGCTCACCGGCACCGAGCCGTCTGACGCATATCGGCGGAGCACGCTGGCATCGAGCCGCTCGTGGTAGTTGGCAAGCACGTAATCGAGGCTACTCTCCGACCCCAGATACTGAAGGATCTGACGCGTGAAGTCCGAGGCCCGGTACCCATCGGTCTCGCCGCGCTTTGTCATGATGTTGCAGACATAGACCTTTGCCGCCTTGCTGCGATTGATCGCCTCGGGTATGCCGCGCACCAGCAGATTGGGCAGCAACGAGGAATACAGATCGCCGGGACCAATCACCACAACATCCGCTTCCTCTATCGCCCGTACCGCCTCCTCGTGGGCCGCCGCCGCCGGTTCGAGATAGACGCGCGCGAGGGGCAACTCCGGGTGGATCGTGCGCACATCAATGTTGGTCTCGCCGCGGATGATATGTCCGTCGACGGTTTCCGCGACGAGATGCGTATCCGTCAGGGTGACTGGTATGACCCTCCCGCGAATGTTGAGGATGTGCGACGTCTCCGCTATCGCCATATCCAGACTCCCGGTGATCTCCGTGAGCGCCGTAAGGAACAAGTTTCCAAACGTGTGGCCACTCAAACCATCACCTTTCTCGAAACGATATTCGAATAGCTTGCGTAGCACCAGGCTCGTGTCATCATCCGGCGCGAGCGCTACAAGCGCCTTTCGCACATCACCGGGGGGCAGGTGGCCAAACTCGTCTCGCAACCGTCCGGTGCTGCCGCCGCTATCGGCCATCGAGATAATTGCGGCAAGCACTCGTGTATGATGCTTGAGGCCCATAAGTGCGGTGTAGGCACCGGTTCCACCACCGATCACGACGACGTTTGGTTCCGGCTGTCCGCGTGTCAGGATTGTCATTCGGGTACCCTCAGATGGAGTTATCACAGTTTCCTCTTAGTCCTGCGTCTATGCTTGCCTGCTTGAACGCTATCTTGCGGTCAATTGATACGATACGGTACGGAAAGTAAATGCCACGCCCGATATCTTAGCGTTTCGGTAGCCTGTACCGCAGGTACAGCTCCCCCTCGTCCTCAAAGATCGTTTGCAGGGCGGCACCACGCGGCACTGCATTGTGCCCGTTTCCCGCTAGCATACCGGCCCCGGATGCATCGGCGCTAACTTTGGGGGCGATTGTCCAGAAGATCTGGTCGACGAGTCCACTTTGCAGAAAGGAGGTATAGATCGACGGGCCGCCTTCGAGGAGCAGCCGTCGAACTCCGTGGCGCTCATACAGGATGCGCACCACATCTGCGGGATTCGGGCGTCCGCTCTCAGCGATGTATACTGTCGCGGACCCCTCCAGAGGAACGGGATCCGCCCCTTGCGGCAGGAAGATAACCAGCTCATCCGGACCAATCTCAGTGAGCCGGCCCCGCAGTTCGACACTATCACGCCCGCCCAGCACGACGCTCAGGGGCTGCGCACGTCGGTTCGCGGCGATCCTGGCGGCCTCGTGCTTCACCGGCACGCCTGGGCTAACCCCCTCACGTCGAATGGTTCCCACGCCGAACAGCACCGCGTCGGCACCCGCTCGTATCTGCTGCATCAGGACGTGATCCGTCGCAGTGCCGATGCCGTGGCTCCTGTTCTCAATCGTCGTCCGACCATCCACAGTGGTGATGACGTTCATCAAGACCGCATGGTCGGCGCCGTCGGCCAGGAGATCGGTGTACACATCCGTGGTGTCGCAAACGCGTAGCGCCGGATACAGTTGTCGCATAGCGCCTCCGGCCAAATGATAGCACGTTCCTTACCCCTCATTGGCGGTCCATAGATCGAGGGACTGGTGTATAATCCGGTTCGCAGTCGGCTCGTGATACTCGGGGGCGGGCCGAGAAATAGAAGGACATCAACTACATGGATACCGAGCAGCCCGTGGTGCGCCAGAAGTACTCATTGCGCCCTTCGCCGCTCGCGGCGGCGACCACCAAGCTGGCAGCGACGCTCTCGGGCGTATGGGCGGAGGGCACAGAGGGGCGGTACTTCACTGCGGAACAAACGTACCCACGTAGCCATCGGCAGGGTATCCACCTGCTGGAGGACTTTCTCGCGGCGGACAGCCACGCCCTCGCGAAGTTATGCCGGGAACCTGCTATCAACGGTGTCGATCTGTCGTCCGCGCTGTTTCTGGACACGGAAACGACTGGGCTGGATACCGGGGGCAATACGTTAGTTTTCCTGGTCGGACTGGGCTACTTCGAGAACGAGGAGTTCAGGGTACGGCAGTTCTTTCTGTACGATCCGGCGGGCGAGGCGGCGATGCTGCACGCAATCTCGGCATTAGTACAGCGATTCAGTTTGCTCGTGACGTTCAACGGCAAAAGCTTCGACGTGCCAATGCTCGGCGCACGTTACTGGCCCCACGGACAAGGGCACGCACAGCGCTTCCTCGTTGGCATGCCACACGCCGATCTGCTGTACCCGGCACGCCGCCTCTGGAAAGATCGCTTGCGGAGTGTCCGCCTCGCGAATCTGGAGCGAACGTTGCTCGGCGTTCGTCGAACAGGTGATGTCGCGGGCGCCGAGATACCCGATCTCTACCTGCGCTATCTGCACGACGGTGCGGTGGACCGGCTACTGCCCGTCTTCTACCACAACGCGCAGGACCTGCTCACGCTCGCAACGCTCGCAACCTATGCGGCGTCCGTCTATGCCGACCCGTTCGACGGGCGTGTGCAGGACGGCCTGGATTTCCTGTGTGTGGGCCGGGCGTACGAGGCCGCTGGGGACGTAGATAACGCGATCCGCGCGTATGACCGCGCCCTGAGCCTCTCGCTCCATCCAGCGGCGCAACTCGACGCGTGCAAGCGGATCACCCCCCTGTACAAGCGGACGGCGCGGCTTAACCACGCGGTCGCGCTGTGGGAGGAGATGGTGACATCGGAGCGGCGGCACAGCATCCTGCCGTACGAAGAGCTGGCGAAGCACTGTGAGCACGTACTCGGCGATCTCCAGCGCGCAGAGTCACTCGTCATCGAAGCCCTCCGTCTCCTGCCACTGGACCCATGTACGCGGACGAGCGAGCGCGATCTGGAGAAGCGGCTGCGCCGCATTCAGGCAAAGCTCGCTGCGCTGCCCGTTTCTGACGCACCGGCAGGTGAATCCCGCTAGACGCGTATGGCGGACGCCCTGGCTCCAAACCTTCTGCGCCTCCGGGTGCGGCATATCCCGGCGCCGCGCCCTCCTTTGGAACGACGACTGGAGTAGCGAACCTTGATCATCGAACGCGCTCAGTGGCACCCAGTGCCCAGTGTCCGAGAGGTTCCGCAGACCCCCTTGCGCGCGACGCCGATGACGCAGGTTGCAGGGCATGGTAGCAGTCTCTATACTCGTTAAATGAGGCTACGATGGGTGAGCATGGCGTGCCGTAGGTCCTCCGCGTGAGGTCCCGGTCGCGACGAATCAGGTTAAAAGACTCCGCCCCGGAAACCAAAACGTCTACGACACCGCTGACGCGGGAGCAAGTCGATACGCTCCTCTGCTCGGGGGAGGTTGTCGATGGCACGCTTGTGCCCTGGGGCTCCAACTACACGTACTACGTGACGTTGCGCCACGAGGGTCTGGTGCATCGGGCCGTCTACAAGCCGCGCCGAGGGGAAGCGCCGCTGATCGACTTCCCCTCGGGCACGCTCTATCTGCGCGAGTACGCCGCGTATCTAACGTGCGGCTGGCTTGGCTGGGACCTCATCCCGCAGACGGTGGTCCGAGACGGGCCGTACGGTCCGGGCAGCTTTCAGGTGTATGCCGAGGCAGATGGCGCCCCGCACGTGTACGCGTTGGGCCCGACACAGGCGGGGCAGCTTCGGCAGCTCGTGGTGTTCGACCTGCTGGTGAACAACGCGGACCGCAAGCCCGCTCATTGCTTCAAGGGGCTGGGGCAACAAGTATGGGCGATTGACCACGGTCTGACCTTCCACGCGCGCCCGAAGTTGCGCACAGTGATCTGGGACTTCTGCGGGGAGCCGATTCCCGAGGCGATCCTCGCAGAGCTAGAGGAGCGGCGATTCGACGACGAACTGGTTGGCACCCTCAACGCCCAACTTCGACCGCTTATCTCTCCGCGCGAGCTGGACGCGTTCTGGCGCAGGTATGATGCAATCTTGGAGCGGCGCACGTACCCGAACCTCGACCCACGCTACAACATTCCATACGGTTTCGCCTGACCAGCCGCTACAAAGCCTCGCGTCGTGCCGGGCCTCCGTGCCTGCCCTGCTGCGACCCCATGTGCGAGCACCCTGCGGCAACCTTTTCCCCACACGGGCTCGCTCACTGTGCGGTGGAGGGAGAGGTCTGCATTGACAGCTTCAGGATTGGCGACTGCCGGCTGGATGATTAGCAGGTACTTTGCTGTATCTGCTGCTACTCCTCTTCGGCGACCAGTACGGTGTCCCGATTGGGCTTCGGCTTGCAGCCCGGCGGGAGCTGGAGGTCAGCGCACGTGACAGGCTGCGGGTACGGCAAGCCCTCGAACTCGAACAGGTCCGCTGGATCGCTGAAGCAGGTGCTACGCGGCATCAACTTTTCGGAGCAGTTGAGTTGTTTGCTTGCCCGTTGAAGCTCGTCTGCCTCCCCCGACTCGAGACGTCTGCCGTCGAGCACCGTATACGCACCCGGCCAGTTCTCGAGAGAGAACTCCTTGGGACCCCACTCCACCTTCCAGAGGTCGTATTTGCCGGGATGCTGCTCCTTGAGTTGGGCGAGCAACTCCGGCCCCCAGTCAAGCCGCCACATCGGCCCGTCCTCCACCTTCCAGTCCTTGAACCGACCGGATACGTCCGCTTGAGCCGACCCAACTCCTCGGTACCCCACACCCT